>CAJBRY010000270.1 GCA_903958085.1 uncultured Geobacteraceae bacterium | reverse complement strand
ACCAACCGATCGTCCCGCAGTTAAATCACTAACTGATACTTTTTTAGTTGTACTGCTTTGAACAATAGGCAGCACTTCAGTACCCGCTAACGGGGTAGTTGAAGCTGGTAGTGCGGAAACAGTGTCTATGGAACCGGTGGCGATGGTGGATATGCTTATGGGAACGTACCTGCAGATGTCGGTTGGTCTTCCTTATATAGCAAAGGTGGCAAGGGGGGTAACGGCATTGGTGGAAATGCAGGGAGCGGCATTTACAGCAAAGGCAGGCTTTATACAAATGATGGTGACATAACCCTTAAAGGTTATGGCGGTATTGGCGGAAAAGGTTATGGTGGTAATGGTGGAGATGGCGGAGTAGGCGCAATCGGTGGCAATGGCGGAGGCGGGATTATAAGTGGTTCTGGCGGTGATGCCAACAGTACGGATGGTCATTACTATGCTGGTGATGGTGGTGATGCTGGAAATGGCAACGGCGGTAAGGGTGGTTTTGGAATAAGCGTGTATGGTGGTAGCATTGAATCAGACGGCGGTTGGAGTTCGATCCGCTTGGAAGGTTGGCAGGCATCCGGCGGAACCGGAAATGCCGGCACTGGCGGAGAGGGGGGGGTGGGCGGCATCGGAGGAACCGGATCAACTGATGGCAATTCGTTCGGCGATGATGGTGATTTCGGTGATAACGGCTCAAGCAGCAACGGCTCCCGAAACTTTGGCATCAAACAAGACGGAACACCGATTTCTTCTAATTATGGAGCTTCACTTGTCGCCGACAGCATGTCACTTTCCGGCGGTATCAGGTCGGATAACGTAGAGATCGGGAGAACCGGGTGGGGTGACATCACCCTTATGGCTACAGGTTCAAAAACCGGTTCTGGAGGTCTGGAACTACTTAAAAGTGAGCTTGACACTATTCGCGATTCAGAAGGTGCTGGGCCGGTTTTGAGTTTAAATGTCGGGGACTCGAACACAAGAGGTTTCAATCAGGGGGGCGTCGAGCTTAAGGCTACAGAGTGGTTATCTCTCACAGCTGACAAGATGACTTTATCAGGAGGAATAGACGCTCCGGAAGTCACTCTTGGACGAGCGACCGAAGGCGGCATAGCTCTGCTGGATAGTTACTTGTATTCCAAAAATCCTGGCAGCACCGCTCTTGAGCTGTTTGAATCTGAACTCGCTACTATAAAAAGTGGTGGTGATCAGGTTTCCGACCTGAACATCGGCAACTCCTGGTACACGACCTCTTTTGATCAGGGCAGAGTTGCTCTTGCGGCTAATAACTCTATTACTCTTACTGCAGACAAGATGAATCTTTCTGCCGACGTAGATGCATATTCCGTAAGCATTGGGCGAGCTACTGGCGGAAATATGGCGCTTGTTGGCACAAAAAATCCAGACAACAACGTTCTTGAGCTGACTAGCGGAGAGCTTGCCTATATAAAAGACTCTTCCAACACAAGTTATGGTGGAAAAGTTACCAGTTTAAATATTGGCAACTGGCAGACCAGAGCTTTTGATCAGGGGGGTGTAGCGCTTTCAGCATCAAGCAGTAATGGCTATGTTACAATAAAATCCGACAATATGGCTCTTTCCGGCGGCATAACCGCGCCAACGGTTTATCTGACTAAGGCATCATACTACGATAGTAAGATTGATCTGGGAGGTGCTGATGTTGCTCCCGCTTCAAATGGCGGCACTCTTGGGCTCAGTAATGCAGAACTTAATACAGTCAATGCATCCACTTTGAATGTCGGTAGTGATTTTTACAGCAACTTTTACAGCAACAGCATCAACATAAGTGCGCCAATTAATGTTTCCAGTAAAAATTACGACCTTAAGCTAAGCAGCAGAGATAGCATTTCGATTAATAGTTCACTTAACGTCGGGGGGCACAACCTGACTCTGGATGCAATATACGGAACTACCCAGAGCACATCAGCCCCGATTACTGCGCACGGTTTGTTACTGACAGACTGGTGGCTTGGTAGGTATTCGTGGGCGGGTAGGTATACGCTTACAGCTACCAACATGGTTGATGTTCTGGCGGTTGACGCTCTAGGAGTAAATTTCAATAACGGAAAAGCACTTGAAATCGGCACAGTAGGCTCAATAAACGGCATTACAGCAGGCGATGATGTCAAGCTTAAGGCACCTTCAATCAATTTTGTGTCAGCTGTTTCAGCCCCTTCCAACAACATTATACTCTCTGCTGACAGCATGAACATTGGCAGCGATATCACCGCTCAAACCGTTACCTTGACACCATTTACCGAAGCAAAGAGTGTCAGTATTGGGAGCGAAATAGCAGGACTTAGCATTGATATTCCTCAGCTTGATTATATTGCCGCAAACAGACTGGTAGTTGAAACCGCTGGAAATCTGGATCTTGATGCTGACCTAGACTTGTCCTCACATCCCCACATCTCCTCACTTATCCTGTCATCAAATAATATCGATATGAATGGCAACAGCATAACTACCGGTGGATTGGTTGGAGTCCGACCATATACAACCAGCACGCCGATTACGCTTGATGCGACAAACATCAGCTTTGGCAGCAGCACAATCCCCTGGAACAGCCTTGATGCTGGTACTCTCTCTGTCGGTTCACCTGAATTAAGTGGCAGGATTGATGTCAGCGGTCCGGTAAACATTGTGGACAAACACCTGATTCTGGCCACAGGCGGGAATCTTAACATCAGCAATACTCTTAACATCAGCTATAATCCGCATGTCGGTTCGGCCGATCTGATCCTGTATGCCGGAGGAACGGCAACGCAGACGGCCTCGGCAAATATTACGGCTGATAGAGTCGGACTGGCCGGAGGCGCATTCACACTTCTGGCTGCCGGCAATAAAATTGGTTCTGTGGCAGGGGATGTAGCATCAGTTGCCCTCAATAACAGTCAGTATCTTTGGGTCGGGACTGAAGATATTACTCTTCCGATGCTTTCAGGTCCCGGTCTCACAGCCAGCGGGAACATCTCTTTAACATCCGCCCCTTCAACAAGCGATTCTGGCGGTATTTTTGTTGTTTCACCCATCAGTTCCACCGGCGGCGGGAACATAACTCTGACAGGCACGGGTGGAACTACACAGAACGGCATAACCTTATATGACAACGTGAGTACAACCGGAAGCGGCACAATTACTCTGACAGGAATTGGCGGCAGTGGCAGTCAATGGCTGGACGGCGGCGCTGGGGTCGAATCAGGTGCCGTTATTACCACGACTTCAGGCAGTGTAACCATTACTGGCACCGGCGGCAATCGCTCGGCTTATGGCGGATATTCGTCTTATGGTGGAGGTATAGGTGTCGATTTGACAGGAGATGTTATATCCAACTATGGCGGCGCTGTTACAATAACAGGTAGAGGGGGCAGCGACGCCGGCAACGGTAGCATAGGCGGAGACGGAATCAAAGTTTCATCAAGTATTGAAACCTCCGGTGTCGTCACCATGACCGGCTATGGCGGCGGAGTTTCCACGCCATCCTATATCGGTGGCGCTGGAGTGGATCTATCTTATGGCGGCGCTGTTTCCGGCAGTACCGTCTCCATTACAGGAACCGGCGGCAACGGAACAGGAGGCATTGGCGGAACCGGCATTCATACTGAACGTGATTCAGATATAACAGCTGTTTCAACTGTTTATATGGAGGGCAAAGGGGGCTCCAGTGCTTCAGGTGCAGGTGCTTCAGGAATAGAATATTTTGGCACGATAGAGTCCAACAATGGTCCTGTAACGCTTAAAGGTACCGGCGGTGATGCCGGCGGCGACTGGTTATCTAATAATAATTTTTACGGATACATGGGTGGGAATGGCATTCTTGCCTACGGTGCTCTATATTCAGGCGGAGATGTAGTTATGACGGGCCAGGGTGGCAAAGGGAGCAATGTTACCATGACCTCTTCATCCGGCAATTCATTTGGAGGTGAAGGTGGGGCTGGAATATTTATGTTAGGCCCGCTAGTTTCCTATGCTTCTGAATCAAGCAGCTTCAAATTGACCGGCATGGGGGGCAGTGGTGGGAGTGCAACCGGCTATACCCCTGAAGGTAGTGGTAATGGCAAAAATGCTTTTGGCGGAACTGGTGGTGACGGTATTCTTGTTTACAGCACAGCGATTGTCGGCATGTCATCTCAACTGGAACTGACCGGTACTGGTGGGGATGGCGGGTTTGGTAAGGGGGGTAACGGTATATCAGGTGGCTCTGGAACCGGTGGAGATGGCGGCAGCGGTATTTATCAGAATCGTGGTTCCATGTTTTCATTTTACAGTTCAGTTAAACTAAAAGGCCTTGGCGGAGATGGAGGCTATGGAGTTGCCGGAACCGCCACAGGCGGCGCTGCAGGTAGCGGTACTGGTGGTTCTGGCGGATACGGTTTGTATATTGATGGCCCTTTTCGCGACCGCTCAAGTTCCGGTGCAAGTATTATAGGCGGAGCAGTCTCCTCAACTTTTGGATCCGTCAGTATGGAGGGGATAGGGGGTAATGGTGCCGTTGTCAAGGGGACAGAAACAGCCGGAGCGGGGGGGACTGGAATCTATTTGAACGCCCCGGTCAGTACAGGAGGCTATTATGCAGTCGGAAATATTGCCAACAGTAATGTCGGAAATGTATCAATAACAGGAACAGGTGGTGACGGTGGCGCAACAGCTGCAGGAACCATTCTGGGCAGTGGCGGGATCGGTGTTGATCTTGCCTACGGAGGAATTAGCACCGGCTTTAGTATTAACGGAAATATCACCGGTACCAGTAAAGTAGGCGAAATTACCGTTCTTGGCACTGGCGGAAAGGGTGCTAATGGCGGAACCGGTATTGCGGGTACTCCTCAGATATATTCCGAGCTTATCAAGCTTGATAACTTTAACGGGTCAACAGAAACAACTATTATAACCAACGGTACTATTGCCAGCACTTCAGAAGTGGGTGACATACTCCTTACTGGAACAGCTGGTGCGGGAGGAAGCAGCGGCAGAGGAATAGATCTGCTCGCCGGCGACATATCTGCAACAGACGGAGCGGTAACCCTGGAGAATAATACCGGCACATTGACGCTTCGAGGGACCATTTCAGGGAGTGACATTGTACTTTACACCAAGGGGGCTTTTGTAAACAGCTATGGTGCCGGTGCATTGACTGCAGGAGCTGGTGGTCGGTGGCTGGTCTGGTCTGCAGATCCGCGACTGGATACACGCGGTGGACTTCTCTACGATTTCAAGCAGTATGGCGCAACGTATGGAGTCACCCCTGTTGCACAATCAACTGGTAATGGTTTCCTATACACCCTTAAACCGACGGCCACTGTAACTCTGACCGGCAATGTCACTAAAACTTACGACGGCACTCTTGCTGCCACTCTTACCAGCGGAAACTACTTTGTTACCGGTATAGATGGCGATACTGTGAGACTGAACCTTCCAACTACCGGTACATATGATACCAAGAATTTCGGGTCTGGGAAGACTGTCACAGTCAGTGGGATTACAGTTGCAGGAGCTGTTACTAATGGGGTTGCAGCAGTTTACGGCTATAATCCGGTTAACAGCAGTGCCAGCGGCGCAGTTGGCACTATAAACAAAGCCAGCCTGACGCTGACACCTTCATCCGATACCAAAACATACGATGGCACTACAAATTCAACTGCAGTTGTAACTGTATATGGAAAGATCGCCGGAGACATCGTCTCCGTAGCGGAGCAGTTCGGATCGAAAAATGTACTCGGCCTCAACGGAAGCACTCTTAATATCAAGCCAGGCTATACAGTACGTGATGCCGCAGGCGTAGACATGAGCGGCAACTATACAATAACCTCTTCGGCGACTGCATCAGGAACGATAAACAAAGCCAATTTGACTCTTACCACGAGCAACGTCACCAAAACATATGACGGGTCACTCTCCGCCTCCGGCACGGCCAGAGTTTCAAGCGGCACCCTGTTTGCCGGTGATACAATTTCAGGCGGCACTTTTGCCTATACAAACAAAAACGCCGGTATCGGAAATAAAACCGTAACAGTCACCGGTGTGACAGTAGACGACGGCAACGGTGGCGCTAACTACAATGTAGGATATGTCAATAACAGCACAAGTACGATCAACAAAGCAAACCTGACTCTGACGCCAAGTAGCGACACAAAAGTCTACGACGGCAATACATCCTCATCTGCCGTTGTAGGAGTAGCCGGCAACATAGAGGGAGATACCGTAACAGCAGCGGAACAGTTCGGCTCTAAGAACGTACTAGGGGCTAACGGCAGTACACTAAATGTTAAACCGGGCTTCACAGTGCTTGACGCTACAGGTGCTGACATGAGCGGCAACTATTCGATCGTTACCGGTACTGCACCCGGAACAATCACAGTACGTGACCTTTCCATCTGGACCGGCTTAGGGGGTGACTTCCTCTGGAGTAACCCTGCCAACTGGGATGCAATTCCTGATAATCAGAACGTGCTTGCAGTTTTGATTCCTTCCGGTGGCAGTTATCAGGTGAAATATGATCTGAGCGGCACCGTTCTCCAAAACATTGACAGCTGGCAGAGTCTCCATGTAGCGGCTGGTAGCCTCGCTGTAGGCTCTTCCTTTAACACAGCCGGACTTTATCAGACCGGTGGTGCCATCACAGGTTCTGCAGCGCTGAATGTTAACGACAGCTTTTCTCAAACTGGTGGCAGCATCAATATTACTGGGCCAGCCATTCTTAACCAGTCAACCGGCAATATGAACATTGCCAGCCTCAAGGCATCGCGGGTTGATCTTACTTCAATGACAGGGGGAATCAGCGGAACAGGTTCTATTGTGACATCGTCCCTGAGAACAGATTCGGCAACAGGAACGGTGCTGAACGGCAATAATAACATAGCAAACTTCAGAGCAGTCAACAGTACAAGTGGTAACATCATATTGTATAACGCGGCATCTCCTTTAACTATTGAATCAATCATTAATTATGGTGGTTCGATTTCTGTAGTGAATAGAGGCGGCATGGTTATTGCCGGTTCGGTAGAATCTAAAGTCGGCACGGTATATATGGAAGCTCATAGCCCGATCACCACTAACGTCGGGGCTAACGTTACCGGGTATGGGGATGTAACTCTCTTTGCGGGGGTTAATAGGTCGCCAGACGATAATCTTACTGTAAACGGCAATGTGACTTCAAAAACCGGTAATGTTCTGCTTCAGGCAGGGGAGCTTGTGATCGTTAATGGCATTGCTCTGCCATCCAGTGAAAATGTGATAGGTAACAGTTCCCTTACTGCTGCAAATCTGACCGGCAGGGTTATCGTAAGGGATCGCCTCAACAGTCAGCGCGTGCCATCAGAATCATTATATTATCTGTTTTCTACTATGGGTAGAGAGGCAACTGATCTGACGGAGTGGGATGATAGAGAAAATGCAACCGATGAAGGAGGGGAGAATGGGACACAATTCAGTGCTCTTCCGTATTGTAACTAGTACCCTACTGCTGTTATGCCTGACATTTCCTGCGACCGCAGCAACGGGTGTTGGCACGGTTACGCACCTGAATGGTCCGCTTTTTGGCAAAAAAGCTGATGGTGCTTCCCGGACACTTGCGGTTAATTCCGCTGTGGAGCAGGCAGATACTCTTGTTACGGAGAAACGGACTTACGGCAGAGTGAAATTTACCGATGGGGGCGAGGTAACTCTGCGCCCCGGTAGTAATTTTGTGGTGGAGAGTTATCTGTTCGACAAGGGAAAACCGTCTGAAGACAAAGCTGTCTTCGGTCTGGTTAAAGGGAGTCTGAGAGCTGTTACCGGTCAGGTGAGTAAACGTGGCAACCAGGATGCTTATAAAATGAAGACCCTGACCGCCACCATCGGTGTGCGTGGCACATCGTTTGATCTGAAAATCTGTAAAGATGATTGCCCTGGTTTACCTAACGGGCTTTACTTCTTTGTCATAGACGGTGTAATCGAGGTTTCCAACAAGGGGGGGACCAGGACATTCGGGGCGGGTCAGTACGGTTATGTCAGGGATGAGGACTCTATGCCGGAAGAATTGCCGTTTGATCCGAAGTTGGAGTTTACTATGCCACCATTCTGGATTGATGCTTGCGGTGTGAAGTAATGCCGGTCAGGTAGTCTTGAATTTGCTGAAATAAAAGCCCCCCGCTTATTGTATGGGGGGCTTTTTAGTTGGAAGTGGTTGCATATTTTATGGCACTGAATTAGAATTTTCGAAATTTCGCCCAGAAACTGTCACCGGAGGGCTACATGATTTCAAGCGCATCTCACAACGGACTAAACAAGCATATGCTGTATGTAACCGGCCTGCCACGTGCCGGCTCTACCCTCCTCTGTCAACTTCTTGGCATTCATCCGGATATGTACAGTATTGGGCACAGTTCTCCGCTTGCCAATCTCCTTGAACAGTTGCGCCACGGTTTAAGTGACAGCCCCTTCCTACTAGCTCAGCTGGATGTTGATTTCGAACTGGCTTATGGGCGAATTGTTAATGCTTTCCGTGGCTTTATCAATGGTTGGACAGAAGAAACTGAGAAGTCGATCGTTGTTGATAAAAATCGTAGTTGGCTGGGTATGGTGCAGACCGTGCAACTCCTTGACCCAAATTTTCGTATGCTTGTCTGCGTTCGTGATCCGATTCAGATATTAGGCTCCATTGAAAACCAGCATCAGAAAACACTTCTGCTGGACTTTCCGGACCACATGGCTCCAAATTCGACATGGTTCAGGGGAGATGCCCTGTTCAGTAACGGCGGCGTAGTAGGTGCCCCACTTCGGGCGATAGAGAACCTGCAGGACATTCCGGACGACTGCGGTATCAAGGAAAGAATCTTCTTTGTTATATTTGAAAGATTGGTAAACAACCCGGTCGAGGAGATGTCCAAGATATTTAAATGGCTCGGAGTGACTGATTGCGTTATTAATCCAACTGCTTTGCCTGTCAAGCCGCATGAAAGCGACAGTTACTATCGCTACAAGTACCGTCATGCTACTCGCTCAAAAATTCAGCCGCCGAAACTGCACCGGATCTCGCCCAGGATAGTCAAGGAGATTTTCTATAAGTACAGATGGTTCTACGACAGTCTCTATCCAGATGCATATCCAGAACTACGTGGCGGACAGGGAGAAGGGCCAGGTTATGGTACAGGCACCTCTGCCGGTGAGCCGTCGCCGCCAGCAGCAACTCCTTGATAAGAGATACTCTGTGACTTTATCAAAAACCTATTGGAATAATGTTGGCAGCGATTGGGATCTTGTCGGCCCTCCACTGCGCCCTTCTCTTGAAGATACAGCCATCATGGAAGGACTGGTTGAACGATGGCACAACTCCATCAACCTAGTATTTCCGCAGGCGGTTATCCTTGGTGTAACACAGGAAATTGTCAAGATGCGTTGGCCAGCGAATACCAATATTCTTGCATTTGACCGGGAACCTGCAAGAATACATAGTCTGTGGCCGCATCACACTGTTTCAAATGCTGCTGCTCTCTGTTCAAATTGGCTGGAGCTGCCACTGATTGATGGTTATGCCGATCTGGTTCTGGCGGACGGATCATTTACTCTGCTTGCATTTCCCGAAGACTACATAAAGATTGCGCATGAATTGTCCCGAATATTGGCACCAGGTGGAATAGTTGCTGTGCGGATGTATGTTGCTCCACTCCGGCTGGAATCAGTTGATGAAATTTTTAAGGATTTGTGGGAAGGCAAAATTGGAAATTTCAACACTTTCAAATGGCGACTGGCTATGGCGCTTATTGATCCATCTGATTTTACCGTTTCATTTGATGAGATATGGAAAGTGTGGAATGACAAAATGACTTCTTCCGAAAAGCTTGCAAAAACGCTCAATTGGCCACTTCCTGTGATTAGCATGATAGAAAAATACAAGGGGTGTGATTCTACCAGAAATACATATCCTCCGTTGGAAAAGGTGTCACAACTTTTTGCCCCTCTTTTCAAAATGGAAGATGTCATCGTACCCTCTTATCAGGATGGAGAGCGTTACCCTACCGTATGTTTCCGCAAAATTTGACAAATGGAATAAAATCCGCCCTGCCGGAAATTGTATGGCCTCCGATTGTTGGTGATCAGGCTGCTTCACTCTTGGCGATGTTATTCTACATCGAGCAGAGTCAGTGGTGGAGTGCGGAGCGAATTATATCCTCTCAATTGGAGCAGGGAAGAGTGTTGCTCCGCCATGCCAAGAAAACAACCTCATACTATTCAGAACATCTTTCCGGTTTTGATCTCAGGCAACCGTTGGATATGACTTCCTGGCTGAAAGTCCCCCTCTTGACTCGCAATGCCTTACAGGCGGCCGAGGATACAATTATCAGCAGTCAGTTGCCGCAGTCACATGGAAGCATCTTTACTACGCAAACATCCGGTTCGACCGGCCAGAATGTCGTTGTTCGGAGTACTACTCTGACCCAGCATTTCTGGAATGTCCTGACTATTCGGGAACATCTTTGGCATAAACGTTCTTTCGAAGGTACGCATGCAATAATCAGAGTGCTTGAGAATGTTCCTGCAGGGGGACAGCTGAATCCGGAATGGGGAAGCCCGTTTAATCTTATCTGGCGAACTGGTAATAGTGCAATAATGAACCTGCTTACGGATGTTCATATCCAAGCTGACTGGCTCAGACGGGTTAATCCCCGCTACCTTTTAACTTACCCCTCAAATTTATCTGCACTGCTGGAACTTTTTGAATCAAGGGGAGAGCGTCTGCCGGCTCTGGCGCAGGTACGTACAATCGGCGAAACATTGACTCCTGATATTCGCGAAAACTGTCAGCGAGTATTGGGTGTTCCAATTGTGGATATCTATAGTTCTCAGGAAGTTGGTTATATTGCTTTGCAGTGCCCTGACAATGATTGTTATCATATTCAGGCTGAAAATCTGCTGGTGGAGATTCTGCATGAGAATGGTATGCCGTGCAGTCCTGGTGAAACCGGTCAGGTGGTAGTTACATCGTTGCATAATTTCGCTGCGCCGTTGATACGCTACGTAATCGGTGATTATGCCGAAGTTGCCGAAACATGCAGTTGCGGGCGCGGCTTGCCTGCGATCAGGCGCATTTTGGGGCGCAGAAGAAATCTGATTACTTTGCCGAATGGTAAACGCTTTTGGCCTATTTTCGGTCATATGAAGTTCCGCAAGATAGCTCCTGTTCGCCAATATCAGGTTATTCAGACTGCTATCGACCGACTTGACGTCAGGTTGGTTGTCGAAGTTCCACTTATAATTGAACAGGAGCAACTGCTCCGGAATGTAATCTGTGAAGCAATCGGTTATCAGATGGAAATATGTTTTGTATATATGGATTCAATACCGATTGTCGCAGGGAAACATGAAGAATTCAGGTCTGAAATATGATGAGTGAGGCAAACTGATGAGCAACATTTTGTTTGCATGGGAACTGGGTGGCAATATCGGTCACCTTGCCAAGCAACTTATGATCGCGCGCTCATTGCAGCAGCGTGGCCATTGCTGCAGCTTTGCAGTCAGGGATGTTACTACCGCTACGACTCTGTTCGCTGCTGATAATTTTGAAATCAATCAGGCACCCTTCTATTTCGATCCAGCCGGCGAGTCGCAACTCCTTACCAGTTACGCGGAAATTTTGAGCGTAAACGGTTTTGAGCCGTTTGAAATTTTCCAGCATTTGGTGGAAGAGTGGCATGCACTCTTTGACCATACATCTCCTGATGTTGTAATTACAGAGTTTTCACCAATTGCTGTACTTGCAGCTAAATTGCATGGAAAATCTGTCCTACGGATCGACAACGGTTTCGGCTCTCCCCCCGACCAACAACCTTTTCCCAGTTTTCGCCCCTGGCTGGGCATATCTTCCGAACAGGTACTTGCGAGTGAGATGAAGTTGCTTGAAAATATCAATCAGCTTTGCGGACATTTGAGACATTCACCTTTCAAAAGCCTCCAAGACATGCTGTCAACCGAGGTAGACCTGCTTACAACAGTTCCAGAACTTGATCATTATCCGGTGCGGAATGCCGGGATGTATGTCGGGCCGGTATTCAATCTGTCTGATGGCATCAAAGTTGAGTGGTCTCAATCTGATCGCTCCCGCATATTTGTTTATCTTCGCGATTTCGATGGGTTAGAGTTTGTCTTGAAAACTTTGAACGACCCTAGCCTTGATGTTATTGCAGTTCTTCCAGGAATTGATGAAAATTTGTCCGTTCGTTATGCCGGTGAATTCTTCCAAATATTCAAGGAACCGGTATTTCTGCCGGACATAATGCCACAGACTGATATTGCCATCACAAACGGAGGGCACGGGCTTGCATCACTGTTTATGCTCCGGGGTATCCCGATGATAGTGATTCCACAGATTCTGGAACAGTTGATGACGGCCAACAATATTGAACGGCTGGGTATCGGTATATCTGTAAACCATGATCAGGTTCTGAAAAGTTTTGCGCAGGCGCTTGCGCGCTTCTTCATTGATGATAGTTTCAGAGAGAAGGCTATTAAGCTGTCCCTAAAATATGCAGATTATGATCAAAATCTGGTGCTGGAAAATATCTCCGACACGATTGAAGGTGTAATGCGAAGAAAATATAACACTTCCCTGACATTTAAGAACAGCTGGTCGTTACCGTACGATTGTCTGCCAGGTGGAGAGGCTACGCTAATGAAGTCGGTGCCGACTGTTTTACATTGAATACCAAAAAGGAGAACTACCTTGGAATATCAATCAAATCTACCGCTTTTCTATAAAAAACCGGTACTGCTTAACAACGAAATCCATGCTTCAACCAGAATAGGCAAAGGCGCAACCGGGTTTTCGTTCGCCGCGTCGGCGCACAGTATTATGTTAGCTGGCGTGGAGTTTCAGGAAGCCTGTCGGTTTTTTCCGATTCTGTTTGCCAATACTGACAATAGCAGTGTTATACCGCTTGCGCTATTCGGATTACAGTCAGGTGAAAATCTTTTTGTAGGTTCCGCAGGTGAATGGCTTGCTGAATATGTTCCGGCTTATCTGCGCCGCTATCCATTTATCACGACAACCACGGATGACGAAAAGGAGATGGTCTGTATTGATGAAGTTTATGAGGGTATTGATGCCGAGGATGGCGAGGCGCTTTTCATTGATGGGGAACCCTCTCCGCATCTTAAGGGAATTATGGATTTCCTAATTGATTTCAATAAGCAAATGGGGGCTACTGAGATAGTTT
>CAJBRY010000269.1 GCA_903958085.1 uncultured Geobacteraceae bacterium | reverse complement strand
TGAGCGAGTATGCCTCGATCAAAAAGCCCATTTTATCAATGATCTGAGGCACGAAAAAAGGGCGCTGATATTTGATAAAACCATCTCCGAAGGCTTCATTTCATGCGCTCATATCCCGATTCATCGTGAAGGCGAACCTGTCACAGCAATATTGTCCTTTTTTTCTAAATCAATACCGGGTCTCTTTACCCAGGAATTTATCGAACTACTGTCCAGCCTTGCAGGTCAACTTGCCCAGGCTATTACAATTGTCGAGGAGGTTGAAGCTAAACAGTTCGAACGAAGTCAGAAGGAAGCAGCATTTTTGCAAACAGCCAAGATAACCCGCGAAATGGAAATTGCTCATCAGATTCAAAAGTCATTTTTACCAGATGCTGCTCCTAAGATTTCCGGTATCGATATCGCCGGTCGGTGCATCTCAGCCGCTCATGTCGGCGGCGACTATTACGACTTTTTCCAACGCGACACGCATACTATTGACATCGTTATTGCCGATGTATCTGGACACAGTGTTGGAGCAGCGTTAATCATGTCGGAAGTACGCACGCTTCTGAAGGCCGAGGCAAATTCAGTTGATGCACCAGGGAAAATTCTTGAGTCACTTAATATTCAGCTTTATGAGGATCTTTCGCGGGCGGAGTTGTTCATCACCATGTTTTATGCAAAATATGATATAAATTCCTATATTCTCAATTACTCTAATGCCGGACACAATCATCCTGTTCTTTTAAAATGTGCGGAATCCCAACCAACCGAACTTGATGCAGAAGGATTGATCCTCGGAGTGAAAAGGGAATTCATCTTCGAAGAACGGAGCGTTAAGCTGAACTCAGGGGATTTGCTGCTGTTTTACACTGATGGCCTGACGGAAGCCACTGATATCAATGGAGAAATGTACGGCACTGAGAGGACATTCGACCATTTAAAGAGAGTTGCTGATCTTGCAGCCGCTGAAATAATTGATTCATTTTACAGTAGCATACACGCGTTCACCGGTTCCAGAAATTTACAGGACGATATTTCACTGGTTGTTATAAAAATACATTGAAAAAGGATCTGACATGAAAATCAAACTTGAAAAAGTAGATGCAATTACAGTGATGTATATCAAGGAAGACCGGTTGGATGCAAACAATTCAGAAGAACTTAAAGAGGAAATACGCAGCTTTTTCGGGAATGAAAAAAAAGATCTGGTCATCGACCTGGCTGAAATTCATTTCATCGACAGTTCCGGGCTTGGTGCTCTCGTTTCAGGCTATAAAATTGCTTCCACGCTGCATGGGAGTCTGAAACTGTCAAGCCAGCAATCCCAGGTCAAATCGATGTTCGAACTGACAAGGCTTCACAGGGTCTTTGATATTTTCACAACGGTTGATGACGCGCTATTGAGCTACAAATAAGTTATCCCGAGCGGGACTCAAAAATGAAAAACAATATCAACATTATAGTTACAATTCCAAAAGACACCCGTCATTTACCCATTATCGGCAGAGTTTGCGAAAAGGTGGCTCAGGAGATCAATTGCGCTGAAGAGTTGCACAAGACTCTTTCAAATAATCTTGCAATAGTTCTTACCGAAGGTTTGGTTAATGCCATCAAGTATGGAAGCAACGGTCAACTTGATAATGAGATACATTTTTGTATCAACGTAACCGGCAATAAAATGGTGATTCGAATCTACGACAAAGGCATCGGATTTGATCTCAATTCGATAAGACCACCCAATTTCACCAAGAGCAGACTTGAAGACAAAGGGCGCGGAATTTATATCCTGCGGTCACTAATGGATGAAGTAAAATACCATAAAGAAAACGACTGGAATGTGCTGGAGATGACAAAAAATTTAGCGAAATCAGATTCAATATATTTATAATGAATACAGAATATTTTAATACCGCTTCTTAAAGTTACACTTTATTACACGCAATGCTCAAATCACTCCCGTCTAATTCCAATTCTCTTGATAAACGCCAGATTGTTTAGAAAATGATACTTCAGGATTTATAGCAGTTTTATAACACGATCCAATAATTGCTTGCTGGTAAATGGCTTGGGGAGAAAATTCACTCCATCCTCCAGCGCCCCGCCATGGACGTTTACATTGCTTGTATAGCCTGAAATATACATTACCTTTATCGCCGGATATTCTGATGAAAGTTGTTCGAAAAGTTCCACACCGTTCATATCAGGCATAACCATATCAGTTAGCAGCAAAGAAATTTCTCCGGAAATTTTGTGTGCGATATCGAGTGCTTCGCCAGGTGTTGAAGCTACGTACAGCCTATACCCGGCTCCTGACAATATTTCAGTAAGCATTTCACGAACCATGTCGTTGTCTTCAACAACAAGAATTGTTCCGCTTCCGCCCTTATCGTTCTGGGAGTTCTTTAGTGCAATTTCCGACTCCTTATCAAGAGATTGATTCAGCGGGAGATACAACTTAAATGCTGTCCCTGAACCGGGGCGGCTTGTAACACCAATAAACCCGTCATGCTGTTTGATAATTCCATAAACCGTTGCCAAGCCCAGTCCTGTTCCATGCCCTGACAGCTTTGTTGTATAAAAAGGCTCAAATATGTGACTTAAAGTTTCATCATCCATTCCGCAGCCGTTATCAGTAACGACAAGCTGCACGTATCTGCCTGGAACCATTCCTGGATGTATCCTGACTATTTCGTTATCCATCATCACTTCAGACGTTTCAATTGCTACAGTTCCGTTTCCTGTTATTGCATCTTGTGCATTGACGATCAGATTAAGTACAATCTGCACCAGCTGATCCTTGTCTGCCATAACGCAGAGATTTTGCGGCGCAAGCTTGAGATCTATAATAATGTTTTCCCGAATTGTACGGCGCAGAATATCTATAAACGAACTGATAACTTCATTCATATTGCAGGGTTTCATCTCCAGAACCTGCTTGCGACTAAATGAGAGCAACTGACTTGTAAGTTGTTTAGCGCTTAGTGCTGCTTTAGTAATGCTTTGAGCCTTGCTCTTAAATGATTCGTTATCAGAAAATTTCTGCTCGATCATTTCTGCATATACAATAATCGGCGTCAGAAGATTATTAAAATCATGGGCAACCCCACCTGCGAGAGAACCGATTGCTTCAAGTTTTTGAGATTGCCTAAGGTGTTCCTGGAGTTCATCCCGTTCAGTTTCAAGCAGCTTACGCTCAGTCAGATCATCGACGATAAGTATGAGATAATCGGCAATTGCATTTTTTCCGATTATCGCTGTAAGCGCAACACGGCTCCAGCGATTCCCAAGTTGTGTTGGTACAGATGTCTCCTTTACAATTTTTTCTAAATCACCTACTGCAATAGCGGAGAGTTCAAGAGTACTGATCTCCGTAAACCATCTGGTTATTGGTTGTCCCGTCAACTCCAGCTCAGTAATCCCGAGAAAAGCAAGAAGTTGAGAATTCACCCTTACAACTGTTCCATCTGGATTCAGATGAGCTATTCCAAGTCCAGCCTGCTCAAAGGTGCTGCGGAATCGTTGCTCGCTTTCTACAAGAGAGCGCCTCGTCATTACATATTGAAGTGCATTATTCAAGGTCAGTCTGACCTCATTCTCGTTCCACGGCTTTTTGAAATAATAATAAATCTGGCTTCGGTTTATTCCCTCAATGACCGCATCAATATCGGAATAGCCAGTCAAAATCATACGGGCGCAATCAGGAAAGTCCTCGGCAACCTTTTGCAGCAGTTCTGTGCCTGTCATACCAGGCATACGCTGGTCGGATACAACCAGCGGGATGTTATGTTGTCTGAGCAAGACATAAGCCTCTTCAGCATTCTCGGCAGTGAGAACATTATACGTATCCCTGAGCAATACCCGAAATGCTGTCAGGTTTGGCCGTTCATCATCAACATAAAGCAGTTTTGGTTTTTCTCCTGGAGCATTAACATTCATGGCAGATTGAGCTCCTTTCCACTTCTTTCCTGAGGAATAATCACTCTGAACAGACTTCCAGCGCCTGGAGTCGTTTCTACTTCAATTCTGCCGCTGTGCTCCTTAATAATGCCGTGAGCAATCGCCAGTCCCAGTCCAACACCCACGCCAACGTCCTTGGTAGTGAAAAACGGCTGAAACAGTTGAGACACAACATCAGGTGTCATACCGATACCGGTATCTGAAATCTCAATAACTGCCTGACAACCACTTGTCTTGTCTTCCAGATGGGTTGAAATTGAAATTTCTTCGTCTGTTCCCTGAGTTAATTTTGCATAAATCGCATCAACAGCATTTGAAAGCAGATTCATAAATACCTGATTCAGTTTGCCTGGCTGACATTCCCATAAAGGAATATCACCATATTTTTTTACTATTTTAATTCTCCCCTGATAACGGTTGTGAAGCATCAGAAGAACTGAATCAAGATTTTCATGTAGATCAGTGCTTTTCAGCTCCGACTCATCAAGGCGGGTAAAGATCCTTAATCCACGAACAATATCAGCGGCACGGTTTGATCCATAGCAGGCATTATCAACTAGTTCGGTCATGGTTTCACAGAGTTCAGAAGGTTCATTATCGGAACTCCACCTACTGAAATGTTCACATTTCACATCAGATTTTTCACAGAGCAGTATTAACTCTTCTACCGGCAGCATCACTTTTTTTAGCGCCTGAACGCTTGCCGCTATAAAATTCAGGGGATTGTTCAGCTCATGAGCAATACCAGCTGTCAGCATACCTAACGCAGCCATTTTTTCTGATTGGACCAACTGGGTCTGAGCCTGCTTCAGATCACTCATAGTTTTTTCAAGAGCGCTGTTTTTATGTTCAAGCTCTTTTTTTGCTCGCGCCAGCGCAAGATGGTTTTCAACTCTTGCAAGTACCTCCAAAGATTGAAACGGCTTTGTAACATAATCCACTCCACCCTCTTCAAAAGCGCGGAGTTTATCAGAGGTGTCGGTTGCCGCAGAGACAAATATTACCGGAATTTCTGCATGAATAAGATCAGCCTTAAGAGTTTTGCACAGCTCATAACCATTCATTCCAGGCATATTGACATCCAGCAGAATCAGATCCGGAGACTGCTTTTGAATTGTCTTGAGTGCCAACTCTCCAGAAATTGCAGCACGAACAATATATCCCTTTTCCTGAAGTATGGATTCCAGAAGCATCAGGTTGGAGGGGGTATCATCAACTACCAGAATTGTGCCTT
Organism: uncultured Geobacteraceae bacterium; assembly: GCA_903958085.1. GTDB lineage: Bacteria > Desulfobacterota > Desulfuromonadia > Geobacterales > Pseudopelobacteraceae > JACRCG01. The sequence continues at coordinate 27 of CAJBRY010000269.1, read as the reverse complement.
TGCTGTTTTCCATATCAACCTCAATTT
>CAJBRY010000268.1 GCA_903958085.1 uncultured Geobacteraceae bacterium | reverse complement strand
CTTAAGATTGAGGGGGATTGTGTCTGTTCGATCTTCTGGGTATATCCCTGTGTGAGCTATCTGCAAAACTCTGGTACTGATATCAGAAGCAGTAATCGCAGCCCTGAAATCAGGACGCCCTATCGCAAATTCGGATAAAACCATTGAAAGTGTGTACGGTTCCTCACCGGTAGAACAACCGGCACTCCAAATCCGGATCGGCTCGCGCCGCAGATCCTCTCGCGACTTCATAATGTTGGGCAGAGCGGTTTTAACCATGTATTCAAAATGTGCGGGTTCTCTAAAGAAGTCAGTCTTGTTGGTAGTGACCACATCAATAAGATGGATCAACTCTGTAGCACGTCCTTCCTGACTGAAAACGTACTCACTATAGGCTTCGAAGGAGCTGATTGAATTTGCCTTCAGGCGCTTTTGGAGGCGCGCTTCCAGCATGGTTTTTTTCGCTGGAGGCATCTTTATGCCGGTATGATCGTAAATAAACGCACTGAACCTCTGAAACTCCCGATCGGAAAGTGTTGCCGGGAGATGAGGCTTTAAACTGTTGTCCTGGTGTTTGGTCACCTCATGTTCCTTTCATACTTTTCTGGTTCAAGGGAGCATGAGATAAACTCTCAGTCTGTCTCTTCCCCATTTATTCAGATTCCGGCATGTTCAAGCTTCTCTACGGACTGCAGAAGAATTCCCATATCCAGAATAAGCGCTACGGTTCCATCTCCAAGTATTGTTGCTCCGGAAATGCCCTTAACATCACGGTACATCTTACCAAGAGACTTGATTACCGTCTGATGCTCTCCCACAACATGATCAACCACAAACCCGACTTTTGAACCGTGAATGTCAGCAATCACTATCTGCTCAATTTCTGGTTGCTCGTCAGTAATCTGAAAATGTTCACGCAATGGAATATATGGAATAATCACACCTCGTACGTTAGCCAGATTGCGACCATGTGAATTTTTAATATCTTCTCTAGTCAATTCCACGCACTCCTCAACAGCAGCGAGCGGGAGAACAAAATGATCTTTTCCAATTTTCACCAGCAGGCTGTCAATAATTGCAAGGGTCAATGGTATTTTGAGTGTAATCGTTGTGCCTGTTCCCCTAACGCTGTCAACGCCTATTGAACCGCGCAACCCTTCTATACCGCGCTTCACAACATCCATACCAACGCCGCGCCCGGAGACACTCGTAACTTTGGCAGCGGTAGAAAAGCCGGGGGCAAAGATCTGAGCAAATATTTCCCGATCAGGAATATCAGCATTTGCGGACAGAAGCCCTTTTTCGATAGCTTTGGCACGAATTGTATCACGATCCAGACCGGCACCGTCGTCTCGAATTGTAATCAATACCGAGTCACCCGAATGCTCAGCACCAAGATAAACCTTTCCAACTGTTGATTTGCCGGCAGCCCGCCTGGTTTCAGGCATTTCGATTCCATGGTCAATGCTGTTACGGATAATGTGAACAAGAGGGTCGTTCAGTTTTTCAATAACAGTCTTATCAAGCTCGGTTTCCGCACCAAATGTTTCCATCTCAATTTCTTTGCCCAGCTCGCTTGAAAGGTCACGTACCAGTCGCTTAAACTTACTGAAGGTGCTTCCTATCGGGAGCATTCGAATATTAAGGGCGGTATCGCGCAATTCATTGGTAAGACGCTCCACCTCTTCTGAAATTGCAATAAAAGTTGAATCACCGCCAGCCAGAGATACCTGCGAGAGATGCGCCTGCACCGTAACCATTTCACCGACAAGATTTATCAACTGATCAAGCCGTTCAGCAGGAACACGGATACTGGCGGCTGCTTCTGCCTGTTGTGGCGCTTCGCTTCTCTCTTTGCGAACGCTCTTCACATGCTGCTGCTCAACCAAAGCTGATTGCACTTTTTCCGGCGAAACAATTCCCTGCTCAACCAGCAGTTCCCCGAAACGTTTTTGCAGCATCAGGACTTTCTGCATCTCTACCGGGGACAAATCACCCCGCTCTACAAGAATATCTCCAAGTTTTTTGTAACCTTCTTCACGGTCAATTAGACCGCTTTTATCAATCAATTCAATTTTTATTTCACAATCATCTTCTACAAAAATGAAGACATCCTTTAT
>CAJBRY010000267.1 GCA_903958085.1 uncultured Geobacteraceae bacterium | reverse complement strand
GCTGAGTTTTCGGCGGCTTTTCGGAATTTTTTCCCGAAGGACTTTCTGTCGTTAGGCTTGATAGCTACCCAGTCTTCTTCTGAACAAACATCTTTGAAAAAAAACCTTTCGCCAGAAGTTTTGCTACGGACAACATTTAGCGTGCGCTCTAGCACTTCCTTGCCATTGTCGTTGTTGCATACTGGTATGCCTGGTTCCGTCAATGAGGTACAAAGTGCCTCGTTAATGAAGATACCGAGACCTATGCGCCGCTCAAGGCAGACGGCCAGTGCGCTAGAAAGAAGCTTGTCATCGATTTCGTGAATAATTGTTGCCATTGTGTCGTTCTCCTGTTGTGATGAGTTGTGATGATTGTCTGTGATTAGACTATATGCAACCCGCCAACAGATGTCAATGAGATAAATGGTTTTTTGTTCTTTTTTATTTGACAAAAAACAGGGCCTCGCGCAAATCAACTACCCCGCCGCAAGCGGACGGGGTATAGTTACAGCATACGATATTGTGACATCGCTCTTGAGAGGCAAAAACCTATAAAAACTACGCCCCAAGGGGCGGGGAATTTACCCTGAGAGATTCAAAAATCAGAAGATATCACCGCAAATAATGTTCGGTTATATCCCCTCGCTCATGCCCCATCTCCTGGCTGACTTCCGATAAACTCTGATCGTACGTCATGCCACGTTCCTGCAGTTCAGCATGCCGCTCCTGCGCCCAGGACCAGCGCAACCCATGTGACCCCTCATAATCCTGGCCGGTTTTCGCTGCAGCCTCTTTCAGATCCGCACGATAAACGTCCTTATTGAACTCGAACCGCTGTCCGTTGGCAACAGCCACCTCTAGTCGCGCAAAGGTTCCTGGCGAAACACCGATCTCTCTTTCCTTACCGCCTTTACCCTCGACGGACACCCAGCCTTTCAGTTCACCGGTGTAGCGATCTTCACGCAAACCTCTAAGCTGCCCCTGGGTAATATGGTTTGCTTCCGATATACGGCAACCACCTTCCCGCTGAATCGCTGCCGCCAGATTATGCTGTTCCTTCACGACAGCAGAAACAAGCCGATCCGGATTGGCATAAGCCCGAGAACCTTCGAACCGATCCAGGTTAACTGCTACATCACGAGCACCCTGAATTGACTGGCTAAAAGCATACTCCAGCCCCGTCCCATGATTCTCCGCATACCGGTTCAGCGCCACCTCCAGCTTTTCACAGGCGGCAGCATACTGCCCGAATGTCGCATGGGCGACTCCCTGGTCCACCTTAGACGTTAAAAAAGCCCTCACGGCTTCGCCGGAGAGCTTCTCAATATTTTTAATCCCTGCTGTTTCCTTTGCATAATCCAGGCAAGCCCGCCACACATCACGATAGGCATCGGCGGTACTGTAGCTGTAGACACCCAGTTCCTTCCCGACAGCGTGCCACGTCGCCGCGCCTTCGGCACGGGCCTCAGCCTTAGCCTCGTGTTTCGACGTTCCGATCTCGTTTACCGCCTGAAAAACCTGCTGCACTTGAAAGACCGTGGATCCCCTCATAACACATACCGCTCCATAACCTCGTCAAGAACAGACGATAGCTCCGGAACCGATGCCTCGATGATCTCTCCGCTTGTAAGATGTTTGTGGCAGGCATAAGAAAGGGCTGGTTTGTGGGCAGCATTGTCGTAGCGAAACAGCATGCTGGCATCAGCATCCTGGCAATGATACGAATAAGTTAACTTTTCCAGACGGTATCTCGTGTCAACATACTCCGTAAAAAACAGTCGAGCGCCATCTGCAAAGACAAGAGCGCCCTTAATTACACCCAATTTTGAGGTACGAGCATCAACAGTCAACTCAGAACCAACAATCAAATCTGTGTGGGCATAGCGACCAATGACTTCTGCCAACTCAGCATGATATTCGCTAAGCAGCATACTGTATGTTCCGCAGAGTACCCAGTTGCGCTTCGATTCTCTCTGAAAGCTTAAGCTCACCCGCCCAGGCAACATACTCCTGGTCGCCGCCCTTCAGATTTTCAGCACTAAAATCGCGCAGGAACACCTCAGACGTTACGCTGTAACGTTCTTCAAAAACACGAATATGGCGATGAGTCGCTTCAAGGCCAAGATTCATACGGCTGATTTCTGCACCAATGGCAGAACGAATGAGATCAAGCGCTGCATCTTGAGATTCGGATTGTATCTGTAATTGGATCATAATAATCGCCCCCTCGTTAAAAACCATATTGCCAGCTATTTAT
>CAJBRY010000266.1 GCA_903958085.1 uncultured Geobacteraceae bacterium | reverse complement strand
TGCAAGAGAACAAAAAAAGTTTGAACGATTGAACGATATATCGAACGATGAACAAACAACAGCAACAACCATAACAAGAACAGAAAAAGAGAAAAAGAATTATCGCCAGCTTGTTGCTGATCAATCACCAGGTGAAGTAGCTGTTTCTACGAGGATGTCATTGCATGAATTTCGACAACTACATCAGCAGTATTTTAAAAGCGAGATGATTGAAACCCTCAATGTTCAGGTGACAAATATTTGTAAAAATGTTCCAAAAGACCGCATCGAAGAAGTTTTTCGGATAGTGATTGAAAATGGCATAAATGATTTTACATATGTGCTCAAACACCTTGGAAATAAGTCAAAATTATGAGGAGACATTACCATGCTTCAGTTACATTTAAAAAATTGCTACGGTTAGATAAGGTAGTGGCGCAATTTTATAGTCAAGTCTGTAACATTCAGAAACGTGGTGGCTGGCAATAAAGTTTGCTGATCCAGACCCCATCTTGCGGCCCTGTAAATCATTTTGTGTAAATAGCTTTTTCGGTTTTATAGATTAGGCATTCTTTCTTCAAACATTATGGTAAACCGGTTCAGTGCCGATTTCCAATCTCTGATCGGCATGGTCCATTTTTTAGCAATGTTCTTCAAGGACAGAAAGAGCAGTTTGAACATGGCCTCGTCGTTTGGAAAGTGCCCCCGGTTTTTCGTCACCTTCCGTAGCGACATATTCAGTGATTCGATAGCGTTGGTTGTGTAGATCGCCTTTCGAATCTCTGATGGGTAGGAGAACAGCGGAATTATTCGCTCCCAGTTTCTGCGCCAGGACTTGGAGATTGTGGGATGGGTGGCGTCCCACTTCGTCTCAAAGGCTGCAAGGTTTGTTTCTGCCTGCTGAACGGTAGATGCCTGGTAGATTGCCTTGAGGTCTGCGGCGACCTCCTTGCGCTGCTTCCAGGATACGTAATTCAGACTGTGGCGCACCATGTGTACGATGCAAAGCTGAATCTGGGTGTTAGGAAAGACCGCCTCAATCGCCTCGGGAAAACCCTTGAGTCCATCAACACAGGCGATGAAAATGTCCTTCACACCTCGATTCTTGAGTTCTGTGACAACTTGGAGCCAGAATTTGGCGCCTTCTGTTTCGGCTGCCCACATGCCAAGGACGTCCTTGACTCCGCTCATGTTTACAGCAATAGCGAGGTACACTGCCTTGTTGATCACTTGGCCGTTATGCCTAACCTTGATCCGGACAGCATCGAGGTAGATAATCGGATAGACTTCGTCCAAGGGGCGGCTTTGCCAGAGTTTGATTTCTTCCGTCACCGCTTCGGTAACCTGAGAAATCAGGGTGGGAGACACTTCAACCCCATAAATTTCTTCCAGATGCCCTTGAATGTCTCGGGTTGTCATCCCACGAGCATACATGGAGATTATCTTGTCATCGAAACCGGTGAAGCGACTTTCTCCCTTGGGGATAATCACTGGCTCAAAGGTGGAATTACGATCCCTCGGGACGGCAACATCAAGGTTGCCAAATTCACCTTTGACGGTCTTCTTATAGTCGCCGTTACGGGAGTTACCGCTCTTTTTACCTGCGGGAGCGTGTTTCTCATAGCCGAGATGATCAGTCATCTCAGCTTGCATAGCACGCTCTAAAAGCCTTTTAGTGAGTTGTTTCAGAAGTCCGTTCTCACCAATTAAATCTTCGGGCTTCTTGTAATCTTTCATCAGAATGTCGAGCAGTTCGTCGGTAGTGGCCATCGGTCCCTCCAGTGATTTGGGATTTCAACCGATTTTGACCATTTACACAATCTAGTCTATCCTGAAAAAGTCTGAAATTGACTTCAGACGTATTGAATTTCACGTTCCAATACCCGAGTCAGGGCTACCCAGTCTGTTAAGCTGTGCCTGAATCGTTCTTTGAAAAGCCAC
>CAJBRY010000265.1 GCA_903958085.1 uncultured Geobacteraceae bacterium | reverse complement strand
GTGCTTTCTCATGTGCGCGATAGGTAGCTATCAAGGGAGGGGGACTCCTAGCGGCGGGACATGCCGGGGGTGGGGGGGGGTATGGTGGCGGGGGGTCGATCCTGCCATCCCGGTAGGACATTCAACAGGTAGGCAGGACAACCGACAAGGTGAATGCCTGTGCTGTGCTTGGACAAGATAGGCAGCGTCAACCAGTAAAGCGGGTCATGTCTCCCTGTACCAATGCCATGCAATCACGGCGGCAGCTTCATACTGCTTTGACATCAGGGCATGATGGATGTACCATTAATCAGCCCCTCGCTCCCATATCGGGACGGTTAAGCGTAGGCTCGATATGCGTAGGCCCGGAGAGTGCGGAATCGCTACCGGGTACAACGAGGGGATTCACTGAACTGCTTTGGCTCGACAATCTTCGCACTGAGGACTCGGCAACGGGTTGATTGATCGGCGCTCTTTCCCAAAGCAGTTCTTTTTTTTTGGCAATAGTAAGGCCGTTCCTGATCTACCGGAAGCGGCCTCCTTTCGTTATGATCTTGTTATCTGGCAGCGGTTACCATTCGCCAATATGCAGATACTTCTTGCCGTACCGTTTCCGCTCTGTAGGATCTTCTGTAACCGTATCGCAAATATCGAAGTGATGCTTGTTGACAGGCTTCATGTCACCGAGAAACATTTTAACATTTCCATGTTTTGCGTACTCACGCGCCAACAACACCATTGCTTTTGAAATTCTCATTTTTCCACCTCCATAGAGTAGTGACGTTATGGAATTATGATATTGAGAAAAACCAGAATTAACAAGACTTGTAATTAATTATTATTCGCGTATCATATTGTAATATAAGCTTATTTTCAGAGAAACTGAATATTCAGCAAGGCTTTCTGAATAGTAAGAATCACTGAATCTGCAAAGTCAGTCAGGAAGTGATATTCAGGTTATCTACAGCAAAAATCTCTGTGTAATTCCTGTGTAATCGTGTTCAGAAAAAGCCGGTTTTAGGTGGTAAAAAATAGAAGAGACATTGACAGCGGAAACGCCGCTATGATAGGTATATCAAAGGTTTCAGAACTAAACAGTATGGCTACAGTAAATCAAATCGAAAACTCCTAAGGAAGGGGCCGGTCGTTCGAATCGACTCGGGGACGCCAATAAAATTAAGGGGTTACAGCTTATGCCGTGACCCCTTGTTTTTGTGTGGTGTAGTAGGTGGTGTAATAAAGAGGTGAGCTATACTCATACCGTAACAACAAATTTCTTATACCCTAAGAAATACCTTCGATAGATCCCAGTCTGTGCGGGGAACATCTGGTGGCAGGGGCGGAGATGGAATTGCAGTACGGTTCATCCCCGCCTGTGCGGGGAACATGCTTCTTCTACTTCCTCAAAATCATTGAGGAAAAACAACTTTAAAAATTGTACCGAATTTTACATCCTCAAAAAGGGTATTCCTCTTCCTTATCAAAACCCTCCGGAGGGAGGAATGAAACCAACTTTATCCCATCCATCTCAACAGGAATCCTACGGTTTGTCCCTAGTGTCATGAAATCGAATCCTGACTCATTATTTGATGTCCAAGCCATAACAGTATTACCGTCCTCCACTCCCTCTTCCAGATTATGCCAGATCATATACCGTACTCTGCGCGACACATCTCCCACATAGACTCCCGCCCGAACTTCTACCAACCAGAGGCCAAGTCGCCCCCGCAGACGCGGCGGAACATTTTCAAGCACGATAACCAGCATCGCCAAACCCCTCCTTATTAGGGATTGCAATTTCAACTGCCTCATCATGGGCCTTGGGGCGCTCCATTTCTCCGGCTGCCAGAACCTCCTCGATAGTGGGTATGATCTTGTCAAGCAGATGACTTTGACGGAAAGTATCCCGACATGCCAGACGTACTTCACGTTCGGGATTACGCGGATTCTTGCCTGCTATACGGAATGCCACCGGCACAACGGTATCAAACTTGAAAATATCGGCGACATCATACACAAATGATTGCGGCTTGCCGGTATGAATAAATCCCACTGCGGGGCATAACCTGCCGCCAGTATTGCTGCCTCACAGATACCGTAGATACAAGCCGTCGCCGATGACAGACAACGATTGGGCACATCGCCACTCTCCCATTCAGTATGGTCATAGTTTCGATGTTTCCATTCAACGCCATACTGCTGAGCAAGTAGTTCATATGTCTTGCGCACTCGTACGCCCTCAATGCCGCGTAACTGTTCCACGCTGCGCCCTTCCGGCGGCTCTTCCTTGAAGCGTAAAGCATACATCTTCCGGACGACCTTCAACCGAGCTGAATCATCCAACGCCAACTTAGCCTGATACAACAGTCTATCAGAACGTGCGCCACCCGGTTGACCGGCAGCATATAACCGTACTCCAGCTTCACCGATCCAGACTAGCAGGCACCCAACCCTTGCAGACAGCACAACAGCAGAATGTGAGACTCTTGTCCCCGGCTCCAGCATCAGGCAAGCTACCGTGCCGATGGGGATATGAGTACGGACACCGGTTTTGTCTACTACAACAAAGGAACCATCAATGACATCCAAATTACCCTTTTCAATATAGACGACCGAGATACGATCCTTGATTGTAATAGGTTTTAAGGGAGGAAGTATTGGTACAGTCACGCGCCACTCCGCTTGATGGGTAAATGGGTATTGCTCCAAGTGATCATTTGTGATACCTTTTCACACGGAGGTAATAATCATGCTGCTACATACAGATGCCAGACGCCGAATCACACTCCCACCGATAGTTGGAATCAATCCTGGGGACGCGATTGACCTTGAAATACTTGCTGATGGCCGAATCATGCTGATTCCCATCGAGCCGGTTCCCAAGCACCAATTATGGGCCTGGACTGCCGATGCAAAACAAACAATAAGTGCATCACTGTCAGATCCTCGTCCATCGACCGTGGTTGAATCTGTCGAAGACGCTGCAAAGCTTGCCGCGAGGTGGTCTGGTGAAGACTGAAATCCGCCCCGCATTTGATGAGGCTGTCATGGCAGCAGAATTGCCTGTACGCAAAGCTGCCGCCAAGATGGTGCAACTACTTCAGTCTCTTGATCTCGTTCAATTATGGGGCCACCCCGGTCTCAACTTTGAAAAACTGCACGGGATGATCGAACCAACAACAGGGCAACAGCTGTTCTCCCTGCGTGTCACCGGCAGTGCCCGTGCTATCACCTGCCTTCTCAATGGCCCAACCATCGTGCTTGTCAGTCTGCACGTTCAGCACGATAAGGCTTATAGGAAGTAATTATTCCCCAATTTGTCGTGTCCTAACCCTTCTCGGAGCAAATATCCTTCTTTCTGACGCAAACGATACTGGCGCATCGGGCAGGCTATCCCCTCCATCGGCGAAGTTTTCGACATCTGCCTGCCGGGTGTATGCACCAATCGAATTTTCACCAATAAGCAATCGCAGCGCTTCGTCACGATCTACCTTCAGACCCGCAAAAACAGGTGCGGATGGGAGGCAGGCTTTACGTCCGAGCTCGAATGGCATCGACTCTAAAATATGCAGTACGAGAGGGGTATCTTCATCAAAATGTTGCTGAAGGTTTGGAATTCCCGATCAACGGCATTATCTGCAGCATGAGCCGCAAGGGAAACTGTTGGGACAATGCCGTGGCAGAGAGTTTCTTTGGTAGTTTGAAAACCGAACGGGTATTTTTTGCAAAGTACAAAACCAGAGATGAAGCTAAAAAAGATATCACCGACTACATCGAAATGTTCTACAACAGCAGAAGACGGCATTCATATTTGCGGAATGTCAGCCCCAGAGAATATGAAGATACATATCACCAGAGAAAAGTGGCTTAGCAAAATGTCCATTATTACTTGACCACGTCAATCGTGAAAGGCTTCGTTCTTGACGACGAACGCCTGAAAAACCCGGCTTAAATTATGGCGAAATTGCTACAATTAAAAGTTCTGATTTCAGCAATTTAGGCTACAATGCCACGCAGCAAAGAAGATTGCATCATGCAGTCGGCTTCATGGGACGCATCTGGTGTATCCGTTCATGAAGAGGGGCAAGCAGGGCGCTGTCGAAGCGGATCCCTTCCCGCCCCTTCCCAATCTCCAGACCTTCTTCAATCCCGTGAAAATCTGAACCGGCGGTCACCAGCATACCCTGTGCATCTGCAGTCCGCCGGAGAAATTCAATTTCTTGTGGCCAGCTCATATTGTTATAGACCTCAATTCCATCAAGGCCTGTAGCATGAAGAGAAGAAATTATTGAACCAAGTATGCCGGTGTCTTTAGATATACTGGTCGGATGTGCCAGAACTGCGACTCCCCCAATGCGATGAATTTCCGAGATAGCCTCGTCTATCGGCCAGTATAACTTTGGGACATTGCATGGCACGAGATAGTTTTTAAAAGCCTCTTCCACAGAGCTTACATATCCACGTTCCAGTAATGCACGAGCAATATGAGGTCGACCAATAGAATCACGGGCAAAAGAGCGCACGGTTTCGCGATCCAATGCGCTCCGACCTTCAGATTTCAGCATTTCATTCACACGACCGAGTATTTCATCATTGCGACCATCGCGACGACGCCTGAACTTGTCAAGATTTTCCAAAAAATGTTTGTCATTGTAATCTATGCCATAACCCAGCAAATGGACATCTTTCCATTCCTTAAACTGGACGGAAAGCTCGACAGCTGTTAAAACGTCGACACCGGCCACGGTTCCTGCTACTGTCGCCTCCTGAACGCCGGCCACCGAGTCATGATCCGCAATAGCTATTGTGGAAACAGAAAGTTTTTCAGCGAGAGATACCAGTTCAGTGGGAGTATAGGCACCGTCAGAAAAGCTGGAGTGTATATGCAGATCAATATTCATGGCTACATATTAGCGTAATTAATGTAAATAGTAAAACCACTATTGCAGAGCAATTCAGCTTTTGTTAGGATTCAAACATGGATACCGACCAGATACGTTCAGTTATAGCAATTCTGCACGAAGAATATCTTCACTGGCAGACTCCTGCCGTTACAATTGTCGCTCAATGCGACGGGAGTCCTTACAAAGTGCTGGTTTCGTGCTTAATTTCACTTCGTACCAAAGACGAAGTTACGGCAAAGGCATCCTCACGCGTATTTGAACAAGCGCAGACGCCGGGCGAAATGGTAAGACTTTCCTCCTCTGAAATATCACAATTGATATATCCGGCCGGGTTTTATCACACCAAAGCAGAGCAGATTGTCCTGCTGTCAAAAAGACTGCTGAATGAGTTCTGCGGAACTGTTCCTGATGACATAAATAAACTTCTTAGCTTCAAAGGGGTCGGACGTAAAACGGCAAACCTTGTCATGACGCTTGGGTTCGGCAAACCCGGCATTTGTGTTGATACACATGTTCACCGTATTTGCAACCGACTTGGTTATGTTTCAACAAAAAAACCTGACGAAACTGAAATAGTACTTAGGGCCATACTGCCGGCAGAATACTGGATTGAAATAAACGATCTACTTGTGGCTTTTGGGCAAAATCATTGTCACCCGGTATCACCTCGTTGCTCAACGTGTAAATTGCTTGGAATATGCGAACAGGTTGAGGTTAAAGTATCTCGATAAGCCAAAATAGGTAAAAATTTTCATCTGATAGAATTTGATTATTGCCAGTTGACAAAAACTCATATAAATTGAAACACCTTTATATTATACTGCCACCTACAGGAGGTATTGCATGTTACAAAAAATCGGGTTTATCGGGCTTGGGACTGTCGGACGTCATATGGCAGCCAATCTGGCAAAAGGGAATTATGAACTAACTGTTTTTGACACAGAACTGGCAGTTGTACAGGAGCTGGCTGCCGCAGGTGCCATTGCGGCATCGTCGGCGCTGGAAGCGGCCAAAGGACGTGATCTTGTCATTGCAATAGTTCCCGAAGGTGACGAACTAGGGCCTCTCTTTTTCGGTGAAGATGGCATTCTTGCCGGGATTGAAAGCGGTACGATTCTGGCTGACATGGGCTCACACTCGCTTGAAACCACAATGAAGCTCGCTGAAGAGTGCTCAAAGAAGAATGTTCAATATCTTGACGCGCCGGTATGGGGAAGTAAAGATCATGCCGTAAACGGACTTATGACCATAATTACGGCCGGTGACCCTGCGCTTGCCGGAAAATGCCGTGAACCGTTCTCATTTTTTGGACTAAATACTATCCATGTCGGGCAGATTGGTGACGCCACCAAAATGAAGTTTATTGTAAATCTGGTGCAGGCAGAGTTGGTTCAAGTGCTTGCAGAAGGGCTTGTTTTTGGCGAGAAAATGGGCTTCAATGCCGATAAGATTCTGGAAGTGCTTGATACTCGCGGTGTGGCATCACCGCTTTTCCATCAGAAAGGGCGCGCAATGGCTCGCGGTGACTTCTCCCGCAGTCTGGCCCTCAAATATGTCAACGATCAGTTGCACATCGTAATGAATGCAGCCCGTCTTGTAGGCCTCGCTCTGCCCGCAGCCGAATCAGCCAGCAAAGTCTATCAGGCAGGTGTCGACGCCGGGCTTGGCGAAGAGGATTTTTCCGCTGTTATTAAAGTACTGCGCAAATAGTTTAAAGAGTATGTATTTTCCGTACCAGGCGTCCAAAAGTATTGGGCGCCTGTTTTTTTAGCTAAAGGGAAGCTAACATGATTGTTCTAGGCATAGATCCTGGTTCACGAATTACTGGCTACGGAATCGTTGAAAAAAGCGGTAATCGTCTCGTCCATATTGATAACGGAGCCATTTTTACCGATACAGCTGCAGACTTTCCCGGGCGACTTAAAAAGATTTTTGACGGAATTATGAGTATTATTAATCAATATCATCCTGATCAGGTTGCAGTTGAAAATATATTTTTTGCTACAAACCCGCAGAGTGCACTTAAACTAGGCCAAGCCCGCGGAGCAGCAATAGTGGCAGCTGTACATTGTGGCCTGCCTGTTGCTGAATACACCGCACTTCAAGTTAAACAGGCTGTTGTGGGCGAGGGGCGGGCAGAAAAAGAACAGGTGCAGAAGATGGTCAAAGCGCTGCTTGGCTTGCCGGAGGTCGCGCAGGAGGATGCATCTGACGCTCTGGCTGTTTCAATATGCCATATAAATTCATACTGCCTAAAACCTGCAGCTGGCACCATGATTAAAACTAAACGACCAAAAACATCGTGGAGGGATATGAAGCTATGATTGCACTTCTGACGGGCCTTATTGCCCACAAATCTCCCGACCATATTATTCTTGACGTAAATGGAGTAGGTTACAGGGTGCATATCCCCTTTTCAACTTACTACGAACTTCCGGAAGAAGGTGGCACTGCATCACTGCATATTCATACGAGCGTTAGAGAAGATGCCATACTTCTTTATGGCTTCCGTACCAGGCTGGAAAAATCCTTCTTTCAGCTGCTAATTTCTGTTTCAGGCGTGGGGCCTAAACTGGCTCGCGACATACTTTCCAACATACAACCAGGTCCGCTGGCACAGGCATTATCCCAGGGAGATCTAGGCAAGCTTTCGACAATTCCAGGCATCGGAAAAAAGACCGCAGAACGTCTTGTGCTTGAACTGAAGGACAAAACCGTCAAGCTCGATTTATCCTCATTACCTGCGGCTGAAATTAGAAATATTCCGGCTGATGACATTGCCGAGGACGTAATATCCGCTCTGCTCAACCTTGGTTATAAAGAGCCGCAGGTGCGAAAGGTTCTCTCTGGACTGAATGCCGGCAGCGATGTTTCTGTTGAGGGCTTGCTAAAGCAGGCTCTGAAAGTGCTTATGAAGTAGAATTGAGTGCCATGATTCAATTTGAACATATTGTGGAAATAGTCTTATGATTCGACTCTGCTTCAACATGATTGTTGTGTTTATAACAATACAGTTTTTGCCTTTTGCATCCTATGCCGGAGACCGGATAGACAGCGACCAGTCACTGTTGCAAGAACTTTCCACTACTACGATACCTGAGAGCTCTGCCCTCGAAGAACTTGTAAAAAAAAGCAGCTCTTATGAGACGGTGGAAGGCTTTGCCTCCTATTACGCAAACCGCTTTGAAGGGCGGCGCACAACTTCCGGTTACCGCTATGACCCTGAAAAAATGACAGCCGCTCACGAAAGTCTGCCGCTTGGTACTGTGGTAAGAGTAGTCAACCCTGCCAACGGGCAGGAAGTTCATGTTACAATTACGGATCGTTGCGCCTCACAGTCGTTTCACTTTATTGACCTTTCACGCGCCGCTGCAAAAAAAATTGGTCTGTGGGGAAAAGGGAAGATTAAAGTCGAGATAATTCCTGTCATTGAGGATAAACTTGAAAAGCCTGCATAAGCTCACCCCAGCAGGAAATCAAAATCCTCACGAGTCAAGCCAGCTCCGCCGCCATCAGATCGCTCTTCCAGAATTGCCTTATAGAGTTGAGTTTTATGTTCCTTCAGCGCCATCATCTTTTCTTCTATCGTATGTTTCATGATCAGGCGGGTAATCGTTACCTGCTCGGTCTGTCCAATACGGTGTGCACGGTCGGACGCCTGATTCTCCACCGCCGGATTCCACCAAGGATCCATATGGTATACGTAGGTAGCACGGGTCAGATTGAGTCCCTTCCCACCAGCTTTCAGGCTAATCAGAAAGACTGACGGTTCCTTTGAATTTTGAAAGCTCTGTACCAGATTTTTCCGTTGAGGAACCGGAGTAGAACCGTCAAGTCGCAGGCATGAAAAACCCTGTTCCAAAAGTTCCTTCTCGATCAAATCCAGATAGCCGGTGAATTGGGAAAATCGAGTTCAAGGCAGCTATATTTTCCGCAAGACGGACAAATCAGGTTCAGATCG
>CAJBRY010000264.1 GCA_903958085.1 uncultured Geobacteraceae bacterium | reverse complement strand
GTGTTCCATAAGTTCGCAAGCAAGAGTATCCATTGTGCTTTCGTAGCTGTCTATCTGATGTGTATCGGTGTTCATGTCGAGAAGAGATTAGTGTTTCGCGGCAAGTTTGTCAAGATTTATTTTGATTTAAAAATGGCGCTTCTGGCAAATCCAGATGACATCGAAATGTATCTTCTTGGCGCAGAAATCGCGCATTACTCCGGGGAAATATCTAACAGCAGAGATTTCTTTTCATATGCGAAGGAACTTCTGAAAGAAATGGCAAAGAATCAAACCAATTTACTTGATGTCAGTGTCCTCTCCGGCAATCTTTCCCGATGCGGCAGGCTATTGTAGTTTTCATAAAAACTTTGTTAAATGAATTGCTTGCGGCTGCAGATTAAATACACTATTATTCGCTTCACAAAACAGGAACAGGAGTGTTCACAATGACAACCAGCATCGTACCATTTAACCAATATGAGGCACAAAATGCCTATCGCCGGTTGCAGATGACCATGGCTCTTGATGATCCTAAAACTGCAATCATAGAAATCCGGACTTTTCTAAAAATTTATCCGGACGTCGCCATGGCTTGCAACGACCTTGGAGTGCTCTATCTGCAGGACGGGGAAAAACTGTTGGCGCTGGCTTGCTATGAAAAGGCAAACCGCCTCCAGCCATGCACCCCGGACATTGTCAAAAATCTGGCAGAGTTTTATTTTGTCGAGTTGAAGTGGATCGACGACGCCATAATGATGCTCACCGATATTTTGCGATCTTTTCCAGATGACTGTGAACTTCTGACTCTTCTGGGAGTTATCAGTGAGCGCGTTGGTCGCGAAGGTGAGGCGCGGTCTTTTTATAGCAGAGTGGCAGAGCTTGACCCTTATAACATGCGGGCACGGGACGCATTGGCACGTCTCGGCGTTACTGTCCCTTCCGCTCCTGCATATAGCCAACCGCTGCAGCAACAGATCCAACCTGCATACACTCCACCGCCAGTCGCCCCGGCACCAACCCCACCAGCATCCGGCGGCCTTGATGATGTACTGGCCAGACTTAGAGCAACACTAAATAGTACCCCTCAGGCATCGACAACCTCGACTCCTTTCCAACCGACTCGTTCCTCTGATGATCTCTATCGTGAAGCACAGGGATTTGCTTCAGCGGGCAACAATCAACAGGCCCTTACAGCTCTTGAGGCTTTAGTGGCTAAAGATCCTTCACATGCTCTTGCCCAAAATGACCTTGGAGTGCTTTACAGTCAAAATGGCGATTTTGAACGGGCAGGGTTTCATTACGAAGCCGCAATTTTCCGCAATCCTTCTAATCCGGTCTTTAGAAAAAATCTTGCCGAACTTTATTACGCAGTCCTAGGAAGGACTGATGAGGCTATTGAAATATATACCAGGCTCCTTAGAGAATATCCCTCTGATATTGATACTCTGACAGCGCTGGCGGTCATTTCTAAAGCCAACAATATGCGAGATCAGGCTCGGACGTTCATCGACAAGGTTTTGAGCCTTGAGCCATGGAATCGTGATGCTCGGGAATTTCTTGTCGGACTGTAGCATTCCCTTGCTTTCGATCATCATACCTGTTCATAACCAGGCAGCTTTTACTCGCAGCTGCCTGGTATCTCTGGCTCATTGCCCTCCTCATATTCCTTTCGAGATTATCATTGTTGATGATGCCTCGATGGACGAGACCCCGGAACTATTGTCAACTGCGTCTAGTTCAGATTCAAAGATACATTCGTTACGGAACGAGTCAAATCTTGGTTTTGCAGCAAGCTGCAATCGCGGTGCTGCTGCGGCTAGTGGTCAGTTACTTTTTTTTCTTAACAACGATACTGAAGTCCTTCCTGATTGGTTTCCCCCACTTTATAATTTGATCATGAACAATCCTGATATTGGCATGGTCGCGCCAAAGCTCATTTTCCCGGATGGTACAATTCAGCATTGCGGCAAAGTCTGGTCTTCACTAACTGACCCACTGTCGCAGCCGCATCACATCTATTACCGTTTTCCAGGCGACCATCCCGCGGTAAATAAAAGTCGCGACTACCAGATGCTGACCGGTGCCTGCTTACTTGTACGCACGGTAGAATTCAGGGAGATCGGTGGTTTTGATGAGGGATACTGCAATGGCTGGGAGGATGATGACCTCTGCTTTGCCTATCTTACCAGAGGTAAACGGGTTCATTACTGCGCATCTTCGACAGTTATACATCACCAGAGTAAAACGCTCAATGAGCGTATGAGTGAGCTTGAAACCTCTTTGCCTGATGTGGAGAAACTCGCGGAGTTGGACCGAATGCTGGCTGCAGGGGAGGCGGCAGAATCTGATCTTGATACGGCACGTCATGTCCAGAGCACTTTTCAGGCAATGGAACGGGAATTGTTGGGAATCCGTGAAAAATTCAGCCGTAACCGGTCAGATTTCATTTCCAAATGGGGCGGCACCATTCGCAGAGATGATCTGCATTACTGCACTTTAGACAATATCCCTCTTCATCAAGCACTTTCCGATCTTCAACTAAACGATGCGAACAACGCAGCTTCAGGTGCAAATTTACCGCTTGTATCTATTGTGATTCTTGCTCGCAACAGGCTGGATGTCACAAGAGATTGTATTGCCAGCATTCAAGAGCATACCCCTGAAAATCACGAAATAATCCTGATTGACAACGGTTCTGTTGACGGAACAGTCGAGTGGCTGCGTAATCAGGCCGCCGTTAACCAAAATTATCGCCTCTTTGAAAACAGCGAGAACCGCGGTTTTTCAGCTGGTTGTAACCAAGGGATTTTGGCAGCAAAAGGTAAATACATCCTGCTTCTTAATAACGATGTAGTGGTGACTCCAGGTTGGCTCGGCGGAATGCTGGAATGTTTTTCTTCACGGGATGTCGGTATCGTCGGACCAATGACCAATAATATAAGTGGTGCTCAAAAATGGCCTTGGGTAAATTATGATGGCGCAGGCGGCTTGGTTCCATTTGCACTCGCGTTTAGGGAGCAGAACCGCTATCGCAGGATATCAACACGACGCATTGTAGGATTCTGCATGTTGTTTCCCATGCAACTTGTGGAGCAGATAGGCCTTCTGGATGAACAGTTTGGTTCAGGAAATTTTGAAGATGATGATTATTGCTTGCGGGCGACACTTGAGGGATATCACAACGTAATTGCTGCAGACGTTTTTATTCACCATGTAGGCAGTGCCACCTTTCAAGGGAATCGTATTGACTACACCTCGGCAATGCAGAAAAACCAGGCGCTTTTCAATGAAAAATGGAGTCGCCCGGTTGTTGATGCCAAGCAGGCTCGCAAAATCATAGCTCTTAAAACGCTCGAAAAAGCCGAGACACTTCGTCAGAGAGGCGATAATGATGCCGTGGTTGATCTGCTTTTGCGCGAAGGAGTTGCCCAGCTACCTGATGAACCAACAATATACCTGGCTTTGGCCGGGATATTCATGGAGACCGGCATGGCAAAGGATGCTCTTGATGTCTTAAGAGAATCACCTGAAGCTGAAGGTAAAACTGCCGTAACTATGGCTCAGGCAATGATCTCGTGCGGTATGTTTGCATCTGCCACCGATGTATTGAATGAACTATCGCTAAATGGCGATAATGCAGATGTTTTTATAGCACGCGGTCAACTTCTTTTGAATTTGAATGACCGATCTGCCGCTGGTGCTGCTTTTGAGCGTGCCTTGCAAATTGAGCCTGCTTCCGCCTGGGCATATTCAGGGCTTGCTACACTGGCACAGGAAATGGGTGATTCTGATCTGGCCTTCCTGCTTGCCGAGCGGGCTTTCAGATCATCTTCAACTGATAATCGCATTCGCAGCCAATTTCACTCGCTTGTCTGTGATGAGGAGAAACTTACGCTCGCTGAGCAGAGAGTCCGTGAGGCTCGCCATTTTTTTACAGACGACAGCGGTTGTGCTTATATGCATGTCGACCTGCTGCTTCGCCTTAAACGGTCTGTTGATGCCTTGCAGGTCATAGAGCGCATGTTGACATTATTCAAGCCGGATGATGCTTTTTTGGATGCTGCCCTCGCGGTTCGTAATCAAATTGGCCCAAATACGATTGATCCAGTTCGTTACCTACTCGGCATTTCGGTTTCACTCTGCATGATCATGAAGGATGAAGCAGCAAATCTTTCGACGTGTCTTGCAAGCCTAAAACCTATTGTAGACGAAATAATTATTGCCGACACTGGCTCCATTGATAGCAGTGTTTCAATTGCACGTATTTTTGGTGCACGTGTTATCGATGTACCATGGACAGGTGACTATTCCGCAGCCCGTAATGAATCACTTGAACAGGCAAAGGGGAACTGGATTCTGGTGATGGATGCTGATGAAGTGATCTCATCACTTGATCATAATCGTTTCAGCAGTTTGATTGAAAGCCTGTCAGGAAAGATGACGGCATGTACCATAGAAACCCGTAACTACACTAATCGAGTGGATCTGGAAAACTGGCGGGCAAATATGGGTGAATATCCTACAGAGGAATCCGGGCGTGGCTGGATGCCTAGTGATAAAGTCAGACTGTTTCCAAACCTTAAAGAGATCAGGTTCGAAAACCCTATTCATGAAATGGTTGAATCGGCAATTGCTAGATTTGGTATTCCTGACCCAAAATGCGACATACCAGTTCACCACTACGGATATCTTGACGATCAGCGCCAGCAACGTAAACTTATGTATTATTATGAGCTTGGGAAGAAAAAGTTTGAAGAGAGTGGCGGTGCACCACATGCTGTAGTTGAGCTGGCCATTCAGGCGGCCAGTATTGGTCGCTATGATGAAGCGGTGGATCTATGGCTACGGGCATTGGAATTCGATCCTGTCTCTTCTCTTGCCTTCTTTAATCTCGGTCACGCCTATCTGCAAAAAGGGATGTTCTTGAAAGGGCGTGATGCCTGCCAGCGCGCCATGGATTTACGAGATAACTATCGGGAAGCGTTGATTAATAAATTGATTTGCGAACTCTGCCTTGGCAGCGGTGAAAATCAACTGGAAATAATTGAAGCGAGCTGTCTAATTAACCCCGATTATCCACTTCTGCAACTGATGCATGGGGTGGTTCTGGCTGTTGTTGGCAAAACAGAGGATGCTCTGGTGGATTTTAGATCACTGTTGGCCGCACAGGTAGATTTTTCTCGATTTATCCATGAAGTGGCCGTTAAGCTGCTTATGGCCAGTCGTATTAAAGAGACAGAACAACTCATTTTGGCAGCAGGTTTGGCCGGAATATGTTTACCTGAAACATCCGCTTTGATTGACCAATAAAAAAGCCCCCTGAATAAACTCAGAGAGCTTCCAATGATCATAGTTCAAAAACAAGCTATGGAGCAGTCTGTGTCGGATTGGTTCTTAAACCGGCTGCAATATTGAAATTGATATTTATAACGATATCCAGCTTGGCAGGATCAACAGGATACGCCAAAACTTCAAACAAACGTTTGTCAATAAAGAGACTCATGTTCAGAATATCCTCTCGTAATGATTTTGGCAGTGGATTATCCGGCATTGAGAGTTCACTTTGAAAAAAACTCCACACCTTCTGGTTAAATCTTACAGCCTCATCAAGCAGTCTATCTTTTTCGGGAGTATCCCATTTTGACTGGCACTCCTTCAATTTCAAACCTGCCCTTGTAAGCACAGACGCTTCAAGTTCCCGAGCTGAAAGGAACTCTTTACCCTGTTGCTCGTACGCAGCGAACGGTGAATTAGACATTTGCAGTCAACTCCTTTTCATAAGCAATAAGCTGGTTAGCGTTTTTAAGCGCGTGATAGAACTGGCCAGTGGTTACAGCATCACATATCTGCTGTATGTAAATCCCTGCACTGGGCGCTGCAACCAATATTTCTCTAGCGAGCTCAAAGAATG
>CAJBRY010000263.1 GCA_903958085.1 uncultured Geobacteraceae bacterium | reverse complement strand
TGCTTTTGCCTCGACTGAACGCTTCCATAACCTGCATAGGCGTGACTGTGGGCCGATTAATTTTCATATAGGTCTGGCCTCAATTGTTGCCGGGGAATACCGGTTATCTTTGATACGGCCCTCAGATGCTTAATCGGGACCATAACCCAAATGCCAACCGCTTGACGTGTGATGCCAAGCTGTCTAGCAAGTTCAGATGCCCCGCCGACTGCGACGAACACATCTACTAATGATGGATGCCTATGTTTCATGTGAAGCATCCTGCCTGAAAAGAAAATGCTTGTCAATTCTTTTCATCGCTTGACACCAGATGCCGGGCATGAAATAAGGAGGACATCGGCCACGGAGAAAACAGATGAAAAGCTATTTGGGTCCGACGATATATGTACTCGACGAATATGAGATCCCGTCCTGCCCTTCGATCATACTCTTGGATGTCATCCTCGACATCGAGATCGACACCCTTGGAGAGTGGTATGTCGAAGAGCTTCGGATGCTCGATAACGAGGGCAAGTTTATCTCCTTATCGGATGGGGACTGGCTATTCGATTTGCTGGTAAAGAACCTCTACAAAGACGACCGACTGCAAGAAATGATCCGTAATCAATCCGTTGAAGCCTTCAGCGACAACCTCGCCAACTAGGAGAATACCAATGAAAATGTCAGACACGATTGCCGAAATCGCCACCGCCCTTTCCCGCGCTCAAGGCATGATCGATGATGCATCAAAGGCTAGCGCCAACCCGTTCTTCAAGAGCAAATACGCAGATCTTGCTGCCGTGCGTGCAGTCATTCGCGAGCCGCTGGCTGTGTGCGACCTTGCTATCATACAGGCTCCTCGCGTCGTCGAGGGTGGTGCTGAGGTCGAAACCCTCATTATGCACAAGTCCGGCGAGTTTCTATCCGAGACGCTGTTCATGCCTGCCGGTAAAGCCGACCCACATGGGTATGCGTCAGCCATTACCTATGCTCGCCGCATTGGCATCATGTCCTTGCTTTGCCTCGCTAGCTATGACGACGACGGCAACACGGCTGTGGAGTCTGTGAAGGCTGCCGCGCCAAAGAAGACCGCAACAGCTGAATTGATCAAGGATGGCGAGGTTGCTTCTGAGAAGGGGTACGCCGCTTTGACCGCTTGGTGGAACGGGTTGTCTGAGGATGAACGCAAGGTGTTCCCGGCCCATGAGCGGGCGCGTTTGCGTGACAACTCAAAGATCGCTGACGGCTCGAACGTGGAGGCGCAATAATGGAACAGCGCAGCCCAGAGTGGTTCTCAGCCCGTTTGGGCAAAGTGACGGCGTCTCGCGTTGCAGACATCGTCTCCAAGACAAAGTCAGGTTACAGCACCAGCCGCGCTAACTACATGGCCGAGCTTATTGTTGAGCGACTGACCGGAAAGGCTGCGGACTACTATCAGAACGCAGCAATGCTTTGGGGTACAAACACCGAGCCAATGGCGCGGTCCGCTTACGAGGACCATACAGGGGGGCTAGTGGAAGAAGTCGGGTTTGTACCTCATCCTACAATACCTATGTCTGGGGCGTCCCCAGACGGTCTGGTGAACGAGGACGGGCTGGTGGAGATCAAATGCCCCAATACCTCGACACATATTGAAACGGTTTTGGGTCAAGAGGTGCCATCCAAGTACCTGCCGCAGATGCAGTGGCAGATGGCATGCACTGGCCGAGACTACTGCGATTTCGTAAGCTTCGACCCCCGGCTGCCTGACGGCATGAAGATCTTCGTCAGGACGCTGCGCCGGGATGTCGAGGTGATCAAAACCTTGGAGGAGGAAGTGTCTAAGTTCCTTGCCGAGATGGACGCCAAGATCGAGCAACTTAAGAAACTTACAGGAGACGAATAATGGCTTTCGAAGTACGCGACCTAACCGGCACTTTGTTCAAGAACGATAAGATGATGAACGAAAAGTCGCCGCAATACACCGGCTCCGTCATGATTGAGGGTGTCGAGTACTGGCAGTCGGCATGGGTCAAGGAGGGCAAGAGTGGCGTCAAGTTCTTCAGCCAAAGTTTTAAGCGAAAGGATGCCCCGGCGGTTCGACGCGAGGAGCCAGCGAGAAAGGCTTTTGTTGATGACTCCGAAATTCCTTTTTGATGCGGGTGATTAGCGATGGACAGCAATCAACCTTTATCAGAACAATTCAGGATAGTTGCAAAGAAATGGGTTGATGCTGACTCTGCCGCATCAATGCTTGAGGAAACCAAAAGCGCTGTTCTGTCTAAATGGATGTCTGAGATGGGCGATATGCCTGTTAGCAAAGCCGAGATGTCTGTGAAGGCGTCTGACAGGTGGGTCGAGTATGTGAAGTCTATGGTGGTAGCCCGCCAACAGGCTGCAATGCTGAAGGTTCAACTGGAGTATATCCGCATGCGCTTCCATGAATGGCAGTCACACGCTGCCAATCGTAGAGCCGAGATGAAACTGTAATGTCAGTACAGGTTAATCTGACATCTGCTGAGATCATGATGGCGGCTCAGGCTGGCATCATGCGTCAAGTAGAGAACATCAAGACCAAAGCCGAGCCTTATTACGGCGCATCTGATGTCGCTGATTGGCAGCTTCACATCGAAGGCTGTCTGGGGGAATTTGCTCTCGCTAAATACCTAAACGTCTGGTGGGGAGGCAAAGGCAACAAACGCAGCGCAGATGTATTTCTATACGACGTCAGAACGGCGGCCCTGCATAGCCATAGCCTTATCTTGCATCCAGACGACCCTGATGACCGGACTTTCTGGTTGGTTACAGGGCGCAACGGGGCATACAGAGTACAGGGTTACATAAAAGCTAAGGATGGTAAGAAACAAGAGTATTGGAAAGAGCCGGTAAAAAACAGGGCTGCATTCTTTGTCCCGCAGTCTGCGCTAAAAAAAATAAAGCTATAGGAGCAATGAAGATGGAACGTGCAAAAACAAACAAAGACAAAGACGACACTAAAGTTATAGAGGCTATTCACGATATTTTTGAGAAATACGAAGATAGGGGAGCCGTCTTTATACTTGCCGTATTTATGAATGGATTGGTGAATGCGATAGGCATGTATTCTTCCAATGCAGACACCGCAAACATAACTATGGGAAAGATTTTAGAACAGTTATCCACGTCCGTCGAAGACTTGGAGATGCTTGGAGTTTTTAGTCAGTCTAAGCATCTTCAATGAAGCGTGTCCGCATAACTCCAAAGATGCGAGCAGACATATTTGTTCGCCATGACGGCACATGCCACCTGTGCAGCATGAAGGTTACGGCTGGTCAGGAATGGGATGTATCACATGAAATACCTTTGGAGGCAGGCGGAAGAGATGATGAT
>CAJBRY010000262.1 GCA_903958085.1 uncultured Geobacteraceae bacterium | reverse complement strand
TGCAGACTCGAGATCAAATGCAAACGACTCCAGCAGAACGGGCTGGTAAACCTGAACCAATGAACTATGAACAGTACGATTCGGAACGGAAACGTTAAGATATGAAACAAAATGATAAATGTGGCTTTGAGCCCAAAATAATTGCTTTTGTTTGCACCTGGTGTACTTACGCCGGGGCGGATCTTGCCGGTACCAGTCGAATGCAGTATCCAGCTAACGTAAGGGTACTCAAGTTTCCATGTACCGGCCGGATTGATCCGGTTTTTATACTAAAAGCGTTTCAGCAGGGAGCGGATGGTGTTCTTGTTTCGGGTTGTCACCCTGGTGACTGTCATTACATCGCCGGTAACTTTCATGCCCGAAGGCGCTTTGCCGCTTTCCGTAAGTTACTTGAGTTTATCGGCGTTGATCTGAATAGGCTTCAATTTTCATGGGTTTCAGCTGCCGAAGGCGGCAAATGGGTTGAAGTTGTAACCGAACTGACTGAGAGGGTCCGCGAAATGGGGCCGATGAATGAATTCAAGGAGTTGGCGTTGCAAGAACAGTGGTCCGGCGTCATTGATGCTCCCGAGTTGCAAGAGGCTTACAATGCCATCTGATAGGATATTAATGGACGCTCAAAAAATAGACACATCCATTTACGTTGCAGTCACGGAGGCAATCCGGAATGAGGCAGAGCGAATCATTTCAGAAGGGGAAGTCTATGCTATAGTTGGTTATACTATGGGTCGTCGTAAAGCCTCTGTACAGCCGATTATCGTTAGTGACGCCTCTGCTGCAATTAAGCTGATTTTTACT
The DNA here is from genome assembly GCA_903958085.1 of uncultured Geobacteraceae bacterium. Classification (GTDB taxonomy): domain Bacteria; phylum Desulfobacterota; class Desulfuromonadia; order Geobacterales; family Pseudopelobacteraceae; genus JACRCG01. The sequence goes on along the minus strand of CAJBRY010000262.1, from coordinate 6,725 downwards.
CCTGCCAGTCTGAACAATCTTGCGGTCTATCTGACCAAAGCAAAGAAAGAAATCCCGAAGAACGGAAAAATCGGCATTGTTGTCAAAGGGTGTGATCTTAAGGCTTTGGTTGGACTGATGGGAGAATCGCAGCTTAAGCGTGAGGAACTTTATATTATCGGTGTTCCTTGTGTCGGCGTTCTGGCGTCAACGGTTCAGCCATCTAGGGAGTTGACTTCTGAAAGCATTGCTCCAAAATGTCTGGAATGTGATGTTAGGATGCCTGTCGGTTGCGATTTTGTGCCGAATGTTTCACTTCCAAAAAAGCCACAGATTGATGCAAAATATGCTTCTGAGATTGCCAGATTGGAATCACTGACACCAGCAGAGCGTTGGAATTACTGGAAAGAACAATTTTCAAAATGCATCAAATGCTATGCCTGCCGACAGGTTTGTCCGTTCTGCTTTTGCGAACAGTGCCTATGTGATCGCAACAAACCACAGATGGTGGAGACAACACCAAGACCTGCAGGGAATACTGCCTGGCACATTGTCCGCGCCATGCACCTGGCGGGGCGCTGCGCCGGTTGCGCTGAATGCGAACGGGTCTGCCCGATGGATATCCCCTTGAATCTGCTCAATCGTAAGATGGCCAAAGAATTGAAGGAGTTGTTTGATTACGAGGCCGGTTTTGAAGTAAATGACAAGGGTCCATTGGCAACCTTTGCCGACAAGGATGATCAATCTTTCATCAGATAACTTAACCTTGACACATGGAGGTATAGGATATGAATACTTACAGACGAATATTTATAATGGCACTTTTTTCTGCTCTCTTTATTTGCATTTGTTCTGCTTGCAACACTGTTCAGGGGGTTGGCAAGGACATAAAAAGAGGGGGCGAAGCTCTTGAAAAGGTCGCCAAGTAATCTGGTGCGGAGCAATATTTGAAACGGGAAACTATGCAAACCTACATTACTCAAAATAATCTGAATGCCTTGCTTGACAGCTTGATTGAAGCAGGGGTACGCGTGGTTGCTCCGCGTATAAGCGCTGGAACGCCTCTTTATGAGCCGCTTAGTAATTCTGCTGAAATGGTTATGGATCAATTGCCTAGAAGATCCGCCAAGGAAGCATTTTTTCCAGTTTGTGAAGATATTATGTCTTATAAGAAAGAGGGGCAACAGGTCTCCTTGACAGACATTGATCCGTCCAGATTTCCTGAAACCGTTATGGTTGGTGTTCGCCCATGCGATGCCGCCGCAATACCGGTGCTTGATGCTGTGTTCTCGTGGGACTACAAGGATGAATTCTTCCTGGAGCGACGTAGAAAGACAACAATAATTGGCCTGGCTTGTACAACTGCAGATGATGCCTGTTTCTGCACTGCTGTCGGTATCTCACCGTCCGGGACAAAAGGGAGTGACCTGTTTTTGACGCCGCTTGAAGATGGTGGATACGCTTGTGAAGCCTTCACTGAAAAGGGTGAGGCGCTGATTACAGGTAACAGTTTACTTTTTTCTGAGGCAACTAGCAGTAAGTCTCTCCCGATAGCGGAACCTGAGTCAGAAACTTTTGACCTGAAAAAGGTAAAATCCTGGCTGGATGAACACTTCGAAGATCCCCTCTGGGACGGCATTGCTGTCCGCTGTGTCGGATGCGGAGCGTGTGCTTTTGTCTGTCCGGCTTGTCACTGTTTCGATATTGTCGACGAAGGGACTGAAAAAGCTGGTAAGCGCAGGAAAAACTGGGACGCCTGTGGTTTTTGGAAATTTACTCACCATGCATCCGGGCACAATCCGCGAGATCTTCAGCCAAAACGATATCGCAATAGAATCATGCACAAATTTAAATATTATGATGACAAGTTCGGCCAGACTCTCTGCACCGGTTGTGGAAGATGTGTGCGGATCTGTCCGGTTGGAATCGACATTGCTGCTATTGTTGAAGAGATAAGTAAAAAATAAAAGGTTTCCACAAATGTGTGATTACACTAACAAAAATATTTACCTTCCATATTTGACCACTGTAACTGAAGTCATAGACGAGACCCCCGATGTGCGTACATTGCGTCTGGTTTTTCAGGATGATAAGGTAAAGGAAACCTTCAGCTTCCGGGCCGGTCAATTTGCCGAATACTCCGCATTTGGTGCTGGTGAGTCTACTTTCTGTATTGCCTCCTCTCCAACTAGGACGGGGTATATTGAGTGTTGCTTCCGATCGGTGGGGCGGGTTACTGAAGAGCTGCGCCGCCTTGAGGTTGGCGACACTATGGGAGTGCGCGGGCCTTATGGCAACTCCTATCCAGTTGAGGAATTTTATGGGAAAAATCTTGTTTTTGTCGCCGGTGGAATTGCCTTGCCGCCGCTTAGGACACTGATCTGGAATTGTCTTGATCTGCGAGATAAATTTGGTGAAATAACAATAGTCTACGGGGCTAGAAGCGAGGCCGATCTAGTCTATAAGAGGGAACTTAACGAGTGGCAGGAACGTTGTGATGTAAGACTGGTGAAAACGGTTGATCCCGGTGGCGACAGTCCGGAATGGGACGGTAAAGTTGGTTTTGTTCCCACGATTCTTGGTGAGGCATCTCCATCGGCTGATAATACAATAGCACTGGTTTGCGGGCCGCCGATAATGATCAAGTTTACTTTGCCGATTCTTGAAAAACTGGGATTCAGTGACGAGCAGGTTTATACAACATTGGAGAACAGGATGAAATGTGGTCTTGGTAAATGCGGACGTTGCAATGTAGGAAATATTTATGTTTGCAAAGATGGACCGGTTTTTACCGCGAAACAGGTTAAAGCAATGCCGATGGAGTTTTAACCTGGATTTATTTGTCTGACGCCAGTTTTTCCGGCTCAGAGGCCAGAATGTTAGATACTTCAGGAAGGTATATTGTAAAACAGGTTCCCTTATTTAGTTCTGAAGAAACAGTAATCGTTCCCCCATGATTTTTTACAATTGAATAGCTTGATGCCAATCCCAGTCCAGTCCCCACTGGCTTAGTTGTGAAATATGGATCGAAGATGCGATGAAGATTTTCTTCGGGTATACCGCATCCAGTGTCTGTAATTGTTACTTTTGCATAGTCTCCGTCTTGTATTAGAAAAGAATTGTCGTCGATACGAATATTTGACGCATAAATTTGTATGCTGCCACCTTTGGGCATAGCTTGGCAGGCGTTTATAATCAGATTATTAAGTACCTGAATAATCAGGCCTGAATCAATATGTACCAAAATAGATTTGCAGGAAAAGAGCAGTTCACACAAAATATTGGAATTAACGGTGCTGATATCAATTGCCTCTTTGATGACTGGAATCAACGAGGTTGTTTTATGCATCATTTTGTCATTGCGTGACAAGGCGAGGAGTTGTTTTGTCATTTCTTTTGCTCTAAAACAACCCCTTTCCGCATTGTTTATTAATTCGTGAATTTGTTCGTTTTTTATTGCCTTGCGACGGGCAAGAGTAAGAAATCCTACTACCGATGTAAGAATATTGTTGAAATCGTGGGCAATACCTCCCGCTAGAATCCCTATCGACTCCAACTTTCTGCTTTTCAGCAGTTCGTCCTCCATAAGTTTTCTAGCACTTTCTGCTATGATACGCTCGCTAATCTCAAGTTTTAGTAGATCATTTGTTGCTGATAGTTCGTCGGTGCGCTTTGAAACCTCTGATTCAAGCTTTTCACTCTGCTTAATAAGCTCAATGTCACGTTCTTGTATCTGCTCTAACATATTGTTAAAACTATCTGCCAGAATTCCTATTTCATCCGGGGTTAAGCTGGCTGACCGTATGCTGTAATCTTTGTTAATAGAGACAGTATGCGCAATTGCTGCCAGATTTTGTAACGGTTTTGAAATGTATTTCATAAGAAATGAAGAAATTATGTATGCAAAGCAGGATACGAGAGCCAGCACAAATGTTACAAGGTAGAAGAATCGTAACTGTCTGGAAGACAGGCTTGAAAGGTTGTAATGTAGATGTATTGTCCCGATCCGCTCATTATTAAGAATGACCGGGCGTGAAATATGAATCTTATCTTCTTCGATGAACTGGTACTGAAATGACTCGGTAGATTCGTTTTCTCTTAAGGTGCCATTGCGACGGTAATTGGCAATTTCAGTGCCGTTACTGCGGTAGAGTGCTGCTGAATCTATTGCAGGATGTGCCTTGAGTGCCAGCAGGATTTCGTTTGCCCCACGATCGTCGTTAAAGGTTATGGCTGCGGTACTGGTTTTAGCAAGAGTTTCTGTCAGCGCAATTGCCTCATTGAGCAGGTTTTTGCGCTCGGATATGTAGTCATTTATGAAGAAGATAGCGCATGCAAGTAATAGTGATGCGATACTGGTTGACATGAAGGAGATAAACAGCTTCCGTTTAAGCGGTTGGTTCTTAATATATGAAAACAGTCTGCTCATGGCAGCTTTACTTCTTTTTTTGATAAACTGAGGACTTTGGAGCTGATTACCAGTCCGCTTTGCGTGGCAGTTGCAGCATTGATTTCAAAGTTTAAATTGTTGTAAGACCTAAATAATTTGATTGTTCCTCCCAGTTCGATGAAACTCTCAGAATCCCCAATGGTAAGAATCTGCTTATTTTGGGTAGCCTTCAAAATTTTTTTTGTTAGTGAGATATCGGTGGAGTGCTCAATAAATATGAGGTGACATTTGCCAACATCACTGATGTCACGGTATTTAGTGACCTCGATTTTGCGCTCTTTGCTGTCGATTTTTGCTATGGAAAGAAGAGCATTACTGACAGTTCCGTCATCAATTATGCAGATGCGGAGCGGTTCAGAATCGTTTGCAAAAGCAGAGGAGGGCCATGTTACGAATTTTGTAAAGTTGTAAATAAAGGCTGCTTTTACATCATGCGATGCAGCAAGAGTGACAGATGCCTGTGCGGAGAGTGCTGACGTAGGCAGAAATAGAAATGCCAATGTTGCAGCCTGGGCGATAGCCAATAAATATAATGTTGTGGTTTTTAAAATGACCAAGTCATTTTACCATACATGCTGCGTTCAACATCTGCAGAAATGTTGCCGAACATATCTGCACCAAACTCTTTATGTTTCGGTTCTAACAGGTTCTGCCCAACCAGTGAAAGTTCCAGAGTCGGGATCGGTTTCCAGGCAATTCTGGCATCCATTGTTACATAATTTGAAACCTCCGCAAAGGTTGGCAGGTTGTCAACATAACGGACCCAGAGCGTACACTTCACATTGCGTGGAAGATCAAGAACAGAAATAAATGAGAGTTGGTTGCGAGGTGCGGTATTTGCGTAAACAACCAATTTGTCAAAATCTAATGACGAGATCGATTTGACGGAAAGATCAAGATGTGAGTATGCGAGAGCAAGATCCATCCAGGTGAGTGGATACCAGTTTACTGCCAGTTCCCCCCCCTTCCCAATTGCAGTTGATGTTGACGCAACGTTTATAGGAACAAGTGTAGGAGTTGGAGTCCCTGTATCACTCCTATCAAAGAGCTGTAATCGTTGTAAAATAACGCCAGATCAAAAGAGAGTGTAGAAAGCGGTTGATAGCGGTATCCTGCTTCATAGGCGATTAATTTTTCTGATGGAATTTTTGAGTTGCCAAGCAGTCGGATTTCCGGAGGCGGTGGGACAATATCAATGGTCGATGAAATAGTGGTTTCAGCACGCGATGGAGTTCGCAGCGCACGCGATACTGCACCCCAGAGAGCATGCTGTTCAGACGGTGTAATGAGCAGACGTGCAGTTGGCTGGTTTTCCCAATTGGTGGTATCATTGTACTCAGCTCTTGACCCCAGAATAAGGTGCAGTTTCCCAGGTAATAGCGTAATCTTATCCTGTAGGAACGCTGTAAACAGAAGATCTGTTCTGCTGGTAGGGATATAGGTTGGGTTAAGTTTGGTGTTCTTGTTCATCTGGTCGGATGCCAGGCGAAATCCTGTTCCCCAGACAATATGATGCATATCGCTAACAGCAAATGTATGTTGCAGTTCAATGTCCCCAGTGTCTCTTGTTTCACGTTCTTTGAGTTCGGGGAAGTCACTGTTTTTTATAGAGGTTCTGTCATAGTAGAGCTGAAGCGAAAAAGTAGATGTGTCAGAGATGGTGCTAGTCCAGCGTCCCAGCAGATTCTGTCCACTGTATATGTTTTCATGCACAGAAGTACTGTTATACAGGTCTCCCTGGATGGTCACGCTGTTTTTTGAACTAATATCAAAGTCGCCCCTAAAGCCGCTTCGCCAATCATTCCAATCTGTATTAAATGTAGAATTTGCTCCTGGCAACAGAATGTCTCTCTGAAAATACTTGCCATATCCACGTAGATAGCTATTTTCACCTATCCTGCCACCAGTTCTTATTGTGGTTGCGCTACGTTCTAATGTTCCAGTGGATGCTGATATAAAGCCACCTTGCGTATCCCTGGCATGCTTTGTCTTGATATTGATAACACCATTTACTGCATTAACTCCCCACAATGTGGCTGCCGGCCCTCTGATAATCTCGATCTGTTCAATATCTTCCAGCATAATTTCCTGGAGGTTCCAATAAACGCCTGAAAAAAGTGGATTATAAAGAGTGCGTCCATCCTGTAAAACCAACAGTTTATTGGCAAAACGGCCGGCAAATCCCCTGATACCGACTGCCCATTTATTGCCATCAATTCTTGACACCTGGACACCTGGTGACAATCGAAGTGCCTCAGGCAATGAATTGACACCAGACTTTTTGATATCTTCACCT
>CAJBRY010000261.1 GCA_903958085.1 uncultured Geobacteraceae bacterium | reverse complement strand
TCTGATGTACGTGAGCTGGTTCCCGATTCCACCTGGGTCTTCTTGAATTCAGAGGCCGCAAAACCGATTTTGGAAAAACTCAGGTAGCGTACGTGAGCGAATTGCGGCTCTCAAACATCAAACTTTTTACAGACACTCCGACAGACACGTCGTTTGACACACACCATCCGGACATTGACACAACCCGATCGCAGACTTCACTTCGCGTGAAGCGTGATTTGTCGCTCTTTAATCTCGTATCGGCCACCAGTCCATGGAACCAGCTGTTGTAGAAATGAAACAGTTCCCGAATTCTTTTTTGAACCTTCTCGTTGCCGGGGAGTACGAGTCCGAAAGACTCCGGCAGTTTGCCACCGCCATTACCACATTCCTGGGCTATCGGGCCATCCTGTAGTGACAGTTCTCTTGAGCAGCAACGCCCCCACTGCTGAATACGTTCTTTGTACTTGAACAGAGGCAAATGCCCCATCCTTGCGTTGACGGGTTTGATAATACCATTGACTGCTTTCAGCAGACCAAACTCCTCGTAACGTGCAACAAGCGAGGAGACTTCCGCGCTTGTATTCGTTTGAAGTGCGAAACCAGGAGACGAAAAAAGAAGGGACGAGTAGTGGTACCATCTCCTCAGAACCGCCAAGTTCAAAAGGAGAATAATATGAGATACCGCCACCTGTCCCCGGTGGAACGTTACCAAATCGAAGCTGGATTGGCACTCGATATGAATCCGAGGTGGATTGCAGATCGTATTGGTCGACACGTTTCCACGATCTATCGGGAGTTTCAGCGTTCTCCTAAGCACATGAGAACCCACGGCTATAGCGGCTCAGTGGCGCATCAATACTATAACTGGAACCGCAAGAAGAGCCGCCGAAAACATGTGATCACTGGCAAAGCCAAAGAGTACATAAATAACCGACTTTCACTACAGTGGAGTCCGGAACAGATCGCAGGGCGTGCACGTAAGGACGGGGTTGTAGCTGCCGGAACGGAAACCATCTATCGCTATGTCTATAGGGATAGAAAACAGGGCGGAACTCTTTGGAAAAACCTTTGTCGCTGCCGGGCCAGACGAAAGAAGCGCTTCCCGCGCCCACAGTGGCCCTCTAAAGACCAACGACTACCAGCAAGTTCCCGCCCCATTGCCATTGAAAATCGTATCCGTCGCGGCGATTTTGAACGAGACTCAATCATTGGAGCAGGGCGCAGCGGGAGCCTGCTCACACTTGTTGATCGTAAAACCAAACTAGTTAAAATCCTTCAGCCAGAAAGCCTTCGACCATCTGATGTCCATCGCGCCACCGTAAAAGCCCTTGAATCGCCTCGACTCGGTGTCAAATCCATAACCAATGACAATGGCGTGGAGTTTCGCAGCCATTGCATCACTTCAAAAAAGTTGAATGTCCCAATCTATTTTACACGCCCCTACGCCTCATGGGAGCGAGGAACAGTGGAAAACACCAACGGCTTAATCCGACAATACTTCCCCAAAAAACAACCACTAAAAGGAGTAACCAATGAACGCATCAAAATGGTTGAGAGACTTCTTAATCAGAGACCGAGAAAAACCCTCAATTTCAAAACGCCGCTGGAAGCGCATTATTCAAGGCATTGCAGGTGATCAACCCGTCCTAAATTCGCACTTGACTTGGGGATGCGCGTGGGTTCAGGTTCTAAATGCAACACGTTGTAACGGACTGGTGAAATAGAAAATTATCGGAAGGCATGAGAGGAGATAGTCTCATGCGTACATTCAAACAACTGTCACAACAAGATCGTGTCTACATTTCCAGACTCCATTCTCGTGGAATGAGCATTACGCAAATAGCTCTACGACTGGGCGTCCACAAATCAACCATCTCCAGAGAACTCAAAAGAAATGCCCAGGTTGATGATGTTGAATCCCAAATCTTCTGGCTGGGCGTTTATAACCTTTGGTCCAGACAAGAGGTTCTGGATTACCTCGATAAACTCAAAAAAAATGGAAACCCAACCCTGCAACCCGAAAAATGCTGGACCGCCACCATGGCCCAAAGCATCCGAAACAGACGACTCTATCTGGCCAATCAGCTCCGTCGCAGAAAAAATCCGGAAACCGCCAAATGGGTCATTGAAAAGTTGAAAGAACACTGGAGCCCAGAACAAATAGCCGGTAGATCCAAAATCGATGGCCCAGAGCCCGTCAGCCATGAATTCGTCTACCAAATGATCATCTCCGATAGAAAAAGAAAAGGAACCCTCTTCCGAGGCCTAAAACGCTTCAGAAAACGAAAGCAACGCATCGCCATGCGAACCTATGGCTCAACCATTCCCAATCGTACCAGCATTGAATCCCGACCAATTGAGGCCACTCAGCGCTCAGAATTGGGCCACATTGAAGGGGACCTGATCGTTGGATATTGTAACGACGGCTATATCCTAACGTCTGTAGACCGAAAATCGCGCTTCACTGTTCTCCGTAAAATTCCAAATAAGAAAAAAATCACTGTCAGACTTCAGCAAGAAGTCGCATTTCGAAAATTTCGCAGCGTCAGCAGCTGCACCGTTGATAATGGAACCGAATTCACCGACCACCAAACACTTACCAAAAACACAGGCGTCCCGGTCTTCTTTTGCCACCCGTACTGCTCTACTGAACGAGGAACCGTGGAAAACACAAACGGCTTAATCCGATACTTCCTTCCCAAAAAATCTCGCTTCGCATCACTTACACAGACCCATCTAAATCGTATCGAATACCTTATGAACAATCGTCCCCGAAAATGCCTTGGATACTTGACACCCAAAGAGGTTCAGTTTAATCAGAATATCTGCCTTCCGAAGCATCATTCGCCACCCCATACTGTTGCATTTGATAGTTGAACCCACCCCGCGATCCGCTAGTCTTCGTTTGAAGTGCGAAACCAGG
>CAJBRY010000260.1 GCA_903958085.1 uncultured Geobacteraceae bacterium | reverse complement strand
TGTTTACGGACTTTTTGACAAACAGATATTGCTGGCTAATGTTTTTTCTACCTGGATTGACTTTGCGAACGCAGGAACTGGTACAAATCCTTCCGTTGCAGTGGATGAAAAAAGTAATCCTCGTAAGTTTTTGGTGGCTTGGGAGGATATGCGTGGAGGACCAAACACAAAGATATTTGGTCAGTTGATAAACTCCGGCGGTTCATTATATAATGGGAACAGGATGCTCTCTTACCAGGATAGCGCTGGTTCAGGTTCCAATGATTCAGTAATCACCAATTCTCGTCAAACACGACCTATAGTTAGTTACGATGGTGGTGTAAATCAGAGATATTTTGTCATGTGGCAGGATGAGAGAAATGGTCCAACTTCCGGAGCTAATATTGATCTTTATGGACAGTATGTCAATCTCGACGGTTCTTTAAGCGGTACAAACTATGCTATCTCTTCTAATCCGAGCAATCAGCTTGCACCTGCGATAGCATACGATTCCTTTACCAAGCAATTTCTGGCCGTTTGGAAGGACGCACGAAATAGTACAGGTGGTACTACAGCATCAGACATATATGGACAACGATTTAGTATCGGTCAGCCCCAGATGACTCTGCTGACGACTGCAAGTGAACTGCTTGTTCCAGCCGTATATGATTTCAAAACTACAACCGGCACCTGGTCTTTTGTTGTAAAAAACACAGGTGACATGGATTTGAACATTGATGCAATTAAAGAGGCCAACCTTCCCAGTCCGCCATTCTCTATTGCACCGTCCAATGGCACTAAACTGGCGCCTGGTTCCTCCGTAACATACACCGTCACTTACAATCCAACATCTTCCGGTGTTTATAATGATTCATTAACTTTAACATCAGATGGCGGGAGTCAAAAGGTTTCATTAAGTGCAACAGGAAACGTATCGACCGCTTTCAGTTTTTCGCCTGTAGACTCTACGGCATTATCTGGAACATATAGCGTTCCTTTTTCGCAAAAAATGACAGTTGTCGGCGGATATGCTCCATTTACCTGGTCACTGGATACAACTTCTGATTTGACAGAGATGGTTGCAGCAGGTTTTACAATTAACAGCAAAACCGGCGAAATCAGCTGGCCGGTTCCGATTGCACGTACTCAGCCATACACTGTAAAAGTAAAAGTTACTGACAGCCGTTCTCCATCAGTTTCAATCACCAATACATATACTCTTAAAATAAGCTCAATTTCTGTTACAAACAGCACACTAGACCCATGGACACAATGGGTTGCAGGTACTTCCACTTCAACAGCGGCGAGAACATATAGTCAGCAACTAACTGCGACAGGTGGAAGCAGTTTGAGTTATGTATGGTCTTTAGTGAGTGGTTCAACTCTTCCTACCGGTCTGAATTTAAGTTCAAGTGGCTTGCTGAGTGGTAATTTAACGGATATTGGAACATATTATTTCAGCGTTCTGGCTCAGGATTCGTCAAATGTCTCGGCTCCTAAAGAGTTGAATATTTCGATCAGTCCCCGCCCTGTAATTTTAACAGAAAGTCTCGCAAGCGGACTGCTTGGCAGTGAATACTCTCAGGTAATTAACATGACAGGTGGAACAGAGCCACTCTGGTCCAATCTCAGTGGATTACCGGTCGGGCTTGTGTTCAATACTGCAAGCTGTCCAAGCATGATATGCGGCACACCTACATCGAGCGGGACATACAATTTGACTTTTAGAGTGTCAGATATAACAGGAGCATCATACAGCAAAACTTTGAGTCTTGTTATTAACTCGACAGCGTCTCCGACTGTAACGGGAATTTCACCGTCCAGAGGCACAACTGCCGGCGGCAGCACTGTAACAATAACAGGTACAAAATTCACTGGTGCGACTGTTGTAACAGTTGGAGGAACCGCAGTTACAAGCTTTGTCGTTAACAGCGATACGTCGATTACTGCAACAACTCCTGCAGGAACTGCAGGGGTAAAAGATGTTTCAGTAGGCACAGGTACAGGTTCGGGACTCTTTACATATCAAAATCCGACCATAACAAGTATCTCACCAACGAGTGGTGCAACGGCCGGTGGCAACGTAGTTACCATAACAGGAACTAATTTTACAGGTGCAACCTCAGTGACCTTTGGCGGTACTCCAGTAACAAGTTTTGTTGTAAAAAGTGATACTTCAATTACTGCAACCACTCCAGCTGGAACGGAAGGTGTAAAAGATGTAGCAGTTGGAACCGGTACCGGTAATAGTCTTTATACATACGTTGTAACAGCTGGTGGCTCTGTATCTGCAAGCAATCCGAGCAAGAGCGGTTGTTTCATTGCTACGGCAGCATATGGAAGTTACCTTGATCCGCACGTTATGGTTCTTCGTAACTTCCGTGATAACGTGCTTCTGCAATCTGAGATTGGTACTGCATTTGTAAACTTCTATTACAAACACAGTCCACCGATTGCAGACTTTATTGCACAGCATGATACACTAAAATTGGTATTCCGTTTTGCATTGACACCACTGATATTTGCAGTCAAATATCCATTGGCGACAGCACTCCTCTTTGCGATTGCATGTGTATGGCTTGTAAGACGTAGGGTTAGCCTTAAGCAGACAATTGTAGTTCAAGAGGTTGCCTAGAAGATAGTCATTCAATTAGTATATGCACTACAATCAGACCTCCGAGGTATCCAAAATCTCGGAGGTTTTTTATATCACCGAGATAACTGGACTGTGGTAGTATCAAAAGAATAATTCAGAGGCCAATTTTGTTGGAGGTAAAATATATGACTGCATCGCCGCAATTGAAAAAAGATCAACGCTATACATATGCTGATTATCTTGCCTGGCCGGATGATGAGAGGTGTGAATTGATTGACGGTGTGGCTTACAGTATGAGTCCTGCACCAGGGAGCAGGCATCAGGATGTATCTCGTGAACTTCTTGTTATCCTAGCACAACATCTGAAAGGGAAGTCGTGTAGAGTATATGATGCTCCATTTGACGTGCGACTGCCTGAGAAAAATAATACCAGTGATAATTATATTGAAACTGTAGTTCAGCCAGATATTATTGTAGTTTGTGATCGTAGCAAACTTGACGATAAGGGGTGCAAGGGAGCTCCTGATTTGGTAGTTGAAATTTTGTCGCCGTCTACAGGCGGCAAGGATTTAACAGTAAAATACGATCTCTATGAGCGGCATGGTGTAAAGGAGTACTGGATTATCCATCCGATTGAAATGACTTTGTTTGTTTACCATCTGAATGAGTCTGGTTTCTATGGTATACCTGATCGATATGCCAGTGATGACAAGGTTCCGGTTCCGCTTCTGGGTGAACTGGTGATTGATTTGATCGATGTTTTTGCGGATTAGCAACGGGTAAAGCTTAGTTTTTAGTTCAAAAACTTATAGCCGTCTTCAAAGAGTAGACTGGCCTTTCTGCATATTCCGCTTCAGCCGTTATTCCCAATAGTGGAAATGGAGAAATCTTCACCCCTCCAAAAACGCGTGGTATCGCAATTGTCTCTTCACCCAATGATTGCAGAGTTCCCTTCGCCTTACTGTTAACCCACATCATGCCGGCTCCTGCATACGGAGTTACAATTAGAAATCCTTTGCTGACTGAAGCATCAAAGCCGTATGTCTGCAGAGCCAGATCATCAACGCCAGCAAGGCTTGTATAGGTTGCGCGAACAGACAAAGCCGGAGCTGCCATGTTTCCTTCCATGATTGATTTACTCAATTCTGCTCCGTAAAGTCTGATATTGCTGTTCGGAACGTAAGAGTACATTGCACCGATATCAATGCCTGAAGGCAGCCCTTTTCGAGCCCTGATTTTGGGAATGACAAGATACGATGGGGCATCATTCTGAAAAGCCTTGTTCCAGTGGTCGCTGGTTTTGTCTATACTTATAGACGAAAACTCTGCACCGATATCAAAACCGCTGATGCCTAGCGGTGATGCAGGCGCCATATTTCTCTAGCCGAGAGCAACTCCGGCTTCTTTACTCAGCTTTTTGAAAGCATCCTGTGTGATTGGTGTTAAAAAGTTGATGTCAGCAGCCAGCAGTAGGGAAGCCGAAAGAAGCAATGTCGCCATAAGAATTCCGCATAATAATGATCTTTTCATATAAAGCCCCCTGAATTCGGAATCTGACGCAGTGTAGCAAAGCGATTGTAGCAGGTCAATAACGGAACATAACGGGACGTTTTTTGCCCATAGTAATGAATACGATGTAAAAAACCTGTAGGAACTCAATAAATTGCCGATGCGTAAGAAACGTCGAAGTAAAAAATGGATTTGCATTTGAGGGCGGTACGTGGCAAAAACAGTTGAAGTTAAAATTCCAGACGATATTGAATATCGTGTTATCGGTAATGCCTTTGGTCTGTTGATTGTTTCGGCAGGTCTTCTTGCAGGTGAAATGGTTCGCCTGCGGAGTTTTGATTATTGGCTGAATGATATTGTTCCACTGCTTCTTGTTTTATGGTTCGGATTAAGGCTGTACAGGAGCTTTCTTGCAACAATGCTGGCATATCAGGATGAAGCTCCCATTGCCAATGTCTTGCGTGACCGGCAGATTCGTGAAACACTGAAATCCGAGCAGGCTGCTGTAGCTCAAATTTCAGCCAAGACGGGATATACTGCGGAACAGGTTGTAGAGCAGGTTGCTAAACGTATTGAAGCTCAGAAGGCTGAAAAAATTAAAAAAGAGGGTAATAACTAAATTGCAGGGATTATGTCTCAACCAAAGAAACTGACTTTTGAAAATCTTGCTCATTTGATGGAACGTCGTGGTTTGTTTACAAACGACCAACTAAAAGATGTGCTCGCTCGCGGAAAATCTCAGGAATCAAAACTGTTTTCTCTCCGTCACTCAGGCATCTCCCGCAGAATGCGGGCCGGTTCTGATCTTGTGTCACCTGTTGAAGTTCTCGCTTCACTAAATATCGAAATAAATGGTGTGCAGGGAAATCTGCTTACCGAGGACGTTATAACCGAGGCGCTGGCTTCTGCTACCGGTCTCAAATATTTTAAAATTGATCCTCTCAAGCTTGACCTTAATGTAGTCACCGATCATATCCCCCGCCCGTTTGCACTTAAAAACCTGATAGTCGCCGTAGGCGAGTCTAATGGTGTCATAACAGTAGCAGTTGCTGATCCGTTCAACGAATCAATTGTCAATGAACTTGCATCGGCAAGGCGACTCGAAATCAAGCGTGTTCTCAGCTCAAAAAGCGATATCCTCAAAATATTACGCGAATTTTATGGTTTCCGCGCTTCGGTATTGGCGGCAGAAGCTGAAGCATCTTCAACCGTAGATCTCGGTAACCTTGAACAGTTCTTCAAACTTAAGGGTCATCAGGATATCGAGGGTAACGACAAACATGTTGTGTCGGCAGTAGATTTTCTCCTTAATTATGCTTTTGACCAGCATGCAAGCGATATTCATATCGAGCCGAAACGTGAAACTTCGCTTATCCGGTTTCGTATCGACGGTGTCATACACAATATTCATGTTGTTCCAAAACCTCTGCACGCACCAATTGTCTCCCGCATCAAAATGCTTTCCCGGATGGATCTGGCTGAGAAACGGCGTCCACAGGATGGCCGCATCAAGACAAACTACAGCAATAAGGATATTGAGCTTCGTGTCTCAACCGTGCCTGTTGCCTTCGGGGAGAAGGTTGTCATAAGGGTTTTTGATCCCGATATTCTTTTGCAGGAACTTGACAGTATGGGGTTTTACCCACGAGAGTTGAATTTATATAATTCATTTTTGCGGCGCCCGAACGGCATTATTCTGGTTACTGGTCCGACCGGTAGCGGCAAGACAACTACACTTTATTCCTCTCTCCGGTCGCTCTCATCACCCGAGGTCAATATCGTTACGGTTGAAGATCCGATTGAGATGGTTATGGAAGAATTTAACCAGATAGGGGTTCAGCAGGCGATAGGTGTAAGCTTTGACAGCATTTTGCGTAATATTCTTCGTCAGGATCCCGACATCATCATGATCGGTGAAATCCGCGACCGCGAGACAGCTGAAAATGCTGTTCAAGCGGCATTGACAGGACATCTGGTTCTTTCCACGCTGCATACTAATGATTCTGCATCTACCATTATCCGTCTGCTTGATCTCGGAGTTCCACCGTTTCTGATTTCTGCCACCGTTTTAGGAATAGTTGCCCAGCGTCTGGTGCGGAAAATTTGCCCTCACTGCAAAAAAGTTCGCAATCTTTCCAAAGATGAATGCGACTATCTCCAGCTGCCTGAAAAGTCTTATGCTGTGTGGGAAGGGGAGGGGTGCAAGGAATGTCGTGGCACCGGATACAAGGGGCGAAGCGGTCTGTTTGAGGTTATGGATATGAATGAGAGGCTAAAAGCGTTAGTGTCAGGTTCTGTTGAGCTTGCAGTTGTCGTCAATGCATCCCGCCAGGAGGGGTTGGTCTCTTTACGAGAAATTGCTATTCAAAAAATGCTTGAAGGTGTAACAACCTACGAAGAAGTTATCTCGATGACAGGCTAGGCTTAAAGAATCATCTGCTCCGCAATAAATTTATTTCTCCGCCCATCCGGCAAATCTGATGAATGCTGTCAGAAAGATCTAGAACCCGAAAATTCCTCGAAGACGATTACCAATTTCTTTTGCTGGACTGCTTTTTTCCTGTTTTGTTTCTTCCTTATCGGAAATGGAATCATCACTTGTTTCTTCTTTAGGCTCCTCTCGTTTTTTGGTTTTTCTTGAAGTAGAAGTCTTACGAGCGGAACCATCCTCTTCAATAGCCATCAATGGCATCATGGAAGTAGATTTAAGCCGTACTTTTGCAGACCAATCAATATCCCAACGCTGCTTTGGATCTTTGGGTTTAGGTGGATGGGACAGGTTCAACTCTTCACCATAGGCGATAAACTGCAACATTCCGGGTTGTCCTTCCTTGAAGATTGGCGGAATAGTACAGGTTGTTTTTGAAGGATCAAGAATAACGCCGTCCTTGATAAAGCGGTTTATATCGCCAGGTGTAAGATAATCCTGCAGTGTAAAACCGAGTTCAGAAACCTCGCTTGCTGACCAGAATATTGATTCGCCAGTCTCCTTATTATGCCCGATTGCAGTAGCAAAATAGCCGATTGCGGTAGGTATCGATTTCCACTCGATATTCAAAGCTCCTGCAGTTGTTTTCTGTATTGGTGAAAACATAACCGGGTCCATAAAATCCCGTTTATTGTCCAGCTTGAATGCTATTTCAGGGATGTAGTTACCTTTAATCTGGTGGTTTCCAATTAGAGAACTGTCAGTTGGAATTTCTGTCTGGTCATCCTTGTTGGGCCATTCACTGTAGGTCCAGCCCTGTCGAGGCGAAGGAGGAGTATGATGAGTAGGTGTCCGACCGACGAAAGCCTTGCCGAACGATTCTGCGTTCATGGTGGCTGTATCTAAAACTTTTGGCTGCCCTTTTCCGACTGTTTCACCGCAACCCCAGTAAATCAGCATTCTGACCTTCGGTTTTTCGTATTGTTCCGGTATTTCCTTTTTTTCGGAACGCACATATTCAGTTTTTTCAACTACCGGAGTAACAAGCGGAAGTGATGAACCCATTTTTTGTTCGGGCGGGATATAATGAGCAGCTTTGGGAGTTTCGGAGGGCGATTTGGGAGATTCGAGTTGCAAGCGGAGTTCCCGTTTCGGACCGAACATATTTTTTCCGCCAAACAGGGATGCCATTCCGCCCATTTCAGTCGGCATGCCGGGTATGCTCTGATTAGTAGTCGAAATGCTAAGCCAGTAATGAGGATAAGGAGATTGCTTTTCGGATGAATAAGCAGATACAGCAGATGACAATAAACAGAAACAAACAATCCACGAGAAAGCTTTCATAATGTTCTCCATGTACTTGTCAATGTACGTGCGCGTAAAAAACGTCTTATTTCTATTCGGAATTTTCAGGAAAACAGAGGTTATGCTGCAAATTTGCTTTGGCTCCGCATTTTATGCATGCAAAAGATGGGTTGGAAGAGAGGTGCTGAACTTCCATTATCAGCCCCATATGAGTAAGCCAACAAATATGTCCTTTATGCAGTTCCCCGCACGAACAGAGCATGTCTGATTTATTTTGCAGATCCTCCACCTATTCCTTTCAATATTTAAGTTGCGAAATATATTTGCATCGACAGTATCAAACTGTACAACAAATAACAATAGGTAATAAAAAGACTTCTATTTCAGTGGTTTAAGTATTTGTCTCGACAATGCCGGAGTGTGATAATAAAGCTTATCCCAGCTTTAACTCATCCAAAGATAAGCGGTATCCGGGGAGGAGTTTTTCCAGGAAGTAAATCACCTCTGGCAGTTTGCTGGCTGAGAGTTGTTCAAAATGTTCAGCCTCGGCTCTCCGAAATTCATTATTGCCGCTTTTCCCCTCTTCGATGCATTTTGTCAATGCCGCTATCTTGTCGGCAGCTTTCACCAAATAGACATATTCCTCTTCATTATCGAAAAAAAAGAGCGGCTCATATTCTTTTGCAAGTTCGGGCGGAAGCATTGCGAGCAGCTTTCTTCGAGCTCTGTCCTCCAATTGGTGAAAAGAGTTTTTGAAGTCCGGGTTAAAGTGTTTTACCGGCGTCGGCATGTCACCAGTAAAAATTTCACTCGCATCATGAAAAATCCCGTACAACGCTGCTCTGGAAGGGTCTAGAGTACCATTAAAATATGTATTGCGGATCATAACAAGAGCATGGGCAATAATTGCTACATCCAGGCTGTGTTCCTGGATATTTTCCGGAACAGTATTACGCATCAAACCCCAGCGACTGATGTAGCGCATCCGTGACAGGAAGGCAAAAAAATCAAACTGATCCGGCTTTACAATTTTATTCATTTCTATACTCTTTCGTATGGCTCAAAAAGCCGTTTATATTCATCAAGCGCAAACCGGTCCGTCATACCTGCAATGTAATCGCATACAACCCGCTGAAGTCCAAATCTATCCATCCTTGACTGGTATTTAGGCGGTAGAAGATTGGGGAAACGAATATATGTTTCAAATAGTCGGGTAATAAATATTTCCGCTTTGACCCTCATCTTTTCAACCTTGTAATGGCGGTAAAGATTCTGAAAAAGGAAACTCTTCAGCAGAAGATTGCGCGTGGTTATATCGTCGTTGAAATGAACTACTGCCCGGTTTATCCTTCTGAGATCGTCAAGGGAAGATATGCCATTATTTTGAATATTTAAAGCGGTTGTAGTACATATGTCACTTATCAGCAGTCCGATAAGTGCGCTTATTGTCTGCAACACAAGCCGCTTATCATCAATTGCAGGATATTTTTCCCGAACCCCTGAAGAAACTTCACGCCAAAGATCAACCTGTTCCAACTTTTGGAGAGTTATGTATCCTGATTTAAGACCATCATCAATATCGTGATTATTGTAAGCTATTTCGTCGGCATAGTTGATTATCTGCCCCTCGATAGTGGGTACAACTCCAGGCATGAATTCTGACATTATTTCACTTGCTGCATCATACGGTGAAGAGTGCTTTATAATTCCTTCTCGCACCTCCCAGGTCAGATTTAACCCGTTAAATTCTGGATACCTTTCTTCAAGTTCGTCCACAACACGAAACGATTGCATGTTATGCTCAAAGCCACCATAACCCTGCATCATTCGATTAAGGATATCCTCTCCGGTATGCCCGAAAGGTGTGTGTCCAAGATCATGGGATAATGCGAGTGCTTCAGTTAGTTCCTCATTCAGTCGCAATTTCCGCGCTATTGCCCTCCCTATTTGAGCTACTTCAAGCGAATGAGTCAATCGGGTGCGATAATAATCTCCTTCATGGTTTACAAAGACCTGAGTTTTGTACTCCAATCGCCTGAAAGCAGCACAATGAATAATGCGATCCCGGTCGCGCTCAAAAGCCGGGCGATTATCACGATGTTCTTCAAAATGCTTGCGACCGCCTGAAGAATCGCTGGTACAGGCATATCCGGCCAGATCAGTTCGTTCAGTTGAAAATGTCATTTCGTTTCCCATAATTAGAAATTGAGTTTCATCAGAATTTTACTTCAGATGATTGGAGGATTTCTTTGAGGTTCTTTTTGCAGAACCCTTTTTCGCTTTAACATTCGCAATTTCAAGTACATCTGACAACTGCATTTTCAACCACGCTCCCAGCACCAGTCCGCAGAAATAGACAATCCAAGGCAATAACTGAAATAATCAACGATATAAAAAACATTTCCCCCCCTTAAATAATAAATATTCTCATATTTGATGTCGAAATCAAAACTTGACAAAACCACCATTAACTGGCATTTGTTACTCACATTCCGACTACGTACAAGGGGTTGTAGCTCAGTTGGTTAGAGTGCCAGCCTGTCACGCTGGAAGTCGCGGGTTCGAGCCCCGTCAACCCCGCC
>CAJBRY010000259.1 GCA_903958085.1 uncultured Geobacteraceae bacterium | reverse complement strand
TGCCGATAGGCTTATATATCAAGTACCTTCTGAACTTATGATGCGTTTTGCGGAAGCACTTTCAAGGTCCGATTCATCGGTTAACACAAAAGCCTAGTGACGGCTTTTTGCTTGAAAACCGTAAACTTAAATCGGGTGCCGCTACTCCCTTGAGTTATTAGTAAGATTTATACCTTCCCAGTAAGCTTTTTCCAGCTGTTGCCTGCCAACTCGACAAGACCGTTCATAGTACGTGTGTAGAATCTGGTAACCGGCATGCTGTTGACAAGTAAAGAGCCATTTACAGTCTCTATGGAAACGGGATCACCCGTGACACAGGCAGAAACCTGTGAAAAATACTCTCCGGAAATACCGAAAAGAAATTTGTATGTTGAACCTCCAAAACGACACTCAACAATGAGAATTACAACTTCTGGTTGCCCTGTCTTGTGGTGGTAGCGAACAGTAGCTGAAACAAAGGAGCCATTAATAATTGGCGCGGAAGCTAGCAGTGTTTCAAGATTGACACCTTTGGGTTTTAGCTTTCCAAGCGAGGGCAGGCCCCAGGGCTTGAATGGAGTGTGCTGCCGCTTCTCATAGTGTTCACTACGTTCAAGAAGAGTAACGACATTATTGTTAATTGGGCCGCCGATGGAGTGCGACAAGCCGGCAGCAAAACCATATTCTCGGATCAGATTGTGGTTTTCAACAATCTGGATCATTCCCGTTGCCCCAAGTGGATGTCCCCTCCCTTTCAAACCCCCGGTAATGTTGGTCGGGAAAGCACCGTTTTCACCGGTTAAAGAATCATCCAGCAGCGAATCCATTAAGCGGCTTCTGCTAACAATGCCCAGATCCACCATATTTATCGGTCCAAAACCGTTGAAAGGATCGTGCATATTTACATGCAGTCTGCCGGCAAACGACTTAATATCCTTTATGCCGGCCATTCCGTAAGCATGTCCGGCGGCAATAACGGTGGCAGGAAAAGAGTGAAAGTAATTACGGTCGGCAATAGTAGGAATATCGGTAGCGCTACCAACGCCACTGACCATAACATCTTGTGGGTGAGAAGTAAGGATTACAGCAGCAACTCCATCAGACATCGGGCAAAAGTCGTGATAGTGCAGTGGGTACCAATACCTATAATTTCTCCCATCAGCAATTTGAGAATAGTAATCCTGCAGCTCAATTTGAAAATTAAGGTGGGCATTCGAATTCTTTGCAGCAAAACGCTGACTGCGTTGAGTCAAAAGAGCGGAGTAGGCGGTCCATTCTTCATCTGACAAGCCGATGCGCTCCTTTAATGCCCGAGCTACAAGTCCGCCGCACGCAGGCATCGTTAATCCAAATTCAGCTTCATCTCGATCTATTACACCAGCAATAATTCGTGTTGATTCAAGCGTAGAGGAATCACTCATTTTCTGCACTCCAACTGAGAGAACAGACTCATGCCTTCCTGACGCTACTTCAAGGTACGCACTTTCGAAAGCGGAAGCACCGGAGGAAGAAGCTGTATCTACGAGTACAGAACGTGCACCGGAAATGCCCAAAATTCCAGATATTTTTGCAGCCGTATTGTCAACTCCGGAAAAAGCTGCGGGATTCTGGCTTCCAACAACCACAGCTTCAATATCTTTACGCCGAACAGGGCTATTTTTAAAGACCTCTCCTGAAAGTTCTGACAATTCCAGAAATGAGAGTTTCTGCTTTTCCTTGCCGTTATAGCGTCCTACCGGAGCCATCCATGATGCTGCCACATATACAGGTCGAGGCTTAAATGGCGTTTTCATACATTCCCCCTATCACAACTTCAGAGTTTATAGATGATATCGCAACTGACCTTCAATAACCGAGAAAAAACATCCTCAAAATGCGGCAATTTCAATCGTCAAGAACCTACATAACAAAAAAGGGCCCGAAAGGCCCTGTTTACAAATCTACATCAATTTTTCCATTTCATCTTCAGAAATATCAAAGTTGGCATAAACATTCTGGACATCATCATTATCTTCAAGTTTATCCATTAACTTTAGCATGCTCTCAGCCTGTTTCCCCTCAAGTTTCACCTGAGTCTGCGGAACCATTGTAGTCTCTGCATTTGTATGTTTAAAGCCTTTAACAGCAAGTGACTCACGAACCTCAATAAAGGTGGAAGGCTCAGTAGTAACCTCATAACAGTCATCAAGTTCGGCAACATCCTCCGCGCCCGCCTCAAGTGCGGCTTCAAAAAGCTGATCAAAATCAATAGACTTGTCATAGCCGATCAGACCTTTTTTACTGAATATCCAGGCTACGCAGCCAGCTTCGCCCATATTGCCATTGCTTTTGGAAAAAATACTGCGAATATCAGAGACAGAGCGATTACGGTTGTCAGTCAATACTTCAACAAGAACCGCTGCTCCTCCTGGGCCGTACCCTTCATAAATAATTTCTTCATAGGTTACGCCTTCCATTCCGCCCGCACCCTTTTTAATTGCCCGTTCGATGTTGTCTTTTGGCATATTTTCAGCTTTAGCCTTATCAACAGCTGTTCTCAGGCGTGGATTTGCAGCAGGATCAGCTCCACCTAGTTTTGCAGCAACGGAAATTTCCTTGATAAACTTGGTAAAAAGTTTGCCACGCTTAGCGTCAGCTGCGCCTTTTTTGTGCTTGATAGTACTCCACTTATTATGACCCGACATCGCTCCTGCTCCTTTGGAAAAAGTATACAAACCAGTTTTCTGTTGCCTAAAAAAAAGAGAAAGATTACCATGTACTCGCTTGCCTGTCTAGTTGGAATTTGCAGAGAAAAGGATTTATGAGAAATGGGAAACACTAATAAACATCTAGTATTCCTGATTATTTTGCTGTCCTTTGCTTTTTTGTTGTGTAACTGTTCTCCAGTAAGGCAGGCGTATAGAAATGACATCCCAGTTCTTTCACAGGATGAATTGAACCGTCCCTACGTTAAGCTTGGCAGGATTATGGTAACCCGTGAAGTTTTCATATCGGATTATTCAATTACACCTGATATCAAAGCGTGGGGACTTGAAGCGGTTCAACAGGAGGCTGTCAAAATGGGTGCAGATGCCGTAATGCTCCATGAGATTACCGGGCACACGACAAACCACGGCATAATTCCTTCAACGGAATATGTAGCAAGCGGTTTTGCGATTAAGTTCAAATAGATAGATAGATGTAAAAATAGAGATTGACAGCATGACGGGAGATTCGTTATAAAGCTCACTTCATTGAACTGCGGCGCGTTATCCAAGAGGCTAGGAGCCGGTCTGCAAAACCGTTAACGTCGGTTCGAATCCGACACGCGCCTCCATTCATCGCAATCAGAACACCGACCCCACCCTTAAAGCCCTTGTTATTCGAGGGTTTTTTCTTTTCCAGCCCAATCCCTTTCCACCATTTTCAAGCCAAAAACAGCCAATCTGGGAGTAGTTGAGAAACCAGTTATCACCACGTTCATAATGACACTCAAATAGGTACACACTCCTCTCATAAATTTCCTTTTGACTTTCAGCACAGTCGTCTGCTACAACCCAAACCACAATTGTCTAACTAGAACGGTACAGGTGCCGTGCCATTAAGGCACGGAGAATAGGGAAGAAGGTGCAAATCCTTCGCTGACCCGCAACTGTAAAGGTGATGAACGTCGCATTATGCCACTGGAGTTTTTCGGGAAGGCGCGACTAGTAAGATGACCCTGAAGCCAGAAGACCTGCCTTGCCGATGATGTTTTGGAACTTCCGTGGAACGAGGGGCCGGAACCGGCTTTGCAACTTTTGCCTTATCGCTTCCCGCCCCTTGTCTCGCCGAGACAGGGGCTTTTTTTATGGACAACAGCAGAACTGCGATGAAAGCAATTACCGTATCTGCACTCAACGAGTTTGTCTGGAGTGACAGGGACATTCCGATGCCGGGTGAGGGTGAAGTACTGGTAAAAGTTGTCTTGGCCGGACTCTGTCGCACAGATCTAAAGCTTATACGTTCAGGACACAGAGACTTGACTCTGCCCCGCATCCCCGGTGAGGAGGCGGTTGGGATAGTCGAAAAACTTGGTCCAAAGATCGAATCTGTTTCTGTTGGTACGAGAGTTTACATCTATCCCGGTGAATGGTGCGGGGCATGTCCTTCATGTCTTTCCGGCGCCGAAAACTTATGCCGGCAAATGCGCATCATGGGATTCCACCGGGATGGCGGATTTGCCGAATATGCTGTCGTTCCTGCAAAAAGCCTGATACCTCTTGATGATAACTGCAGTTTCAGCGATGCGGTTTTTGCTGAGCCTCTTTCCTGCTGCATAAATGCCATAGAACTGTCCCGTCTTAAACCGGCTGAAACAATAGCAATTTGGGGAGCCGGGCCGGCTGGCACCCTGCTTAAACGACTCTCCTCTCATATTGGAGCGGATGTAGTGATCATTGACCCTGATAAAAAGCGCAGAGAACGATCCGGCGCTTTGAAATTCGTTTCAGGAAGACTTTTTGATGTCTGTATTCCAGCCGTTGGTGATGAAAACGCTTATCGGGAGGCAATTGCTCACCTGGCTCCGCGTGGTCGCATTGTGGCGTTTTCCGGTCTGTCTGCTGATTCGTCATACCATGCTGCAGATTTCAATCAACTCCATTACTTTGAACAGACTGTTGTCGGGGCTTACGGCTGTACGTATCGACATGGGAAAACCGCACTGGATCTAATTACCTCCGGAGCGGTTACCGTATCTGATCTGATCAGCCACACCATGCCGCTTTCAGAACTTTCCAAGGCGCTGGATATGGTTGCAGAACGCACATGCATGAAAATACATTTAAACCCACAGGAGTAGGCAATGGAAAAAATGACGACTGCGGAATTCGGCGCTTATGTGCAAAAGCTTATTGAAAAAAAGAATTTAACCAGTTTGGAGAGTTACCTTCTGTTTAGTGAGCTTATGACCAATTCGCAGCCGGACCTACAGCAGGGAGCATTTCTTGCTGCGCTTATCGCAAAAGGTGAAACTGTCGATGAAATCGTCGGTGCATGGAGGGCAATAGATGAATTTGATACCGTCCAAGTAGAGGGTTTGCCAGACACGATAATAGACAACTCTGGTACCGGCATGGACAACTTTAAGACATTCAATGTCAGTAGTGCAGCCGCATTAATTGTGGCTGCACATGGCATTCCTGTAGCCAGGCACGGAGCAAGAGCAATCACTTCCAGATGTGGTACGGTTGACATCATGGAGGCTATGGGTGTCAATGTGGAATGTCCACCAGAGCAGGTTATCCAGAGTATCAACAGTGTAGGTATCGGACTTTTTAACGGTATGTCACCATATATTCACCCTGGAGCTTTAGGACGGATACTGTCACAGATCAGATTCGGAACAACTTTTAACATTGCTGCCTCACTGGCTAATCCGGCACGTCCCAAGCGTGCTATCCGTGGGGTACACTCCTGTTCATTGCTGAATCCGGTCTCACAGGTTATGAGGCAAATCGGTTTTCATCATGGGATGGTAGTTCATGGTAGCGTGGACGATTGCAATGGCAGCATAGATGAACTTTCAGTCTGCGGCAAAAGCTACATTAATTATTTTGATGGCGACAAGATTGAATGCTTTGAAATCGAACCTGAAGATGTAGGTATATCTAGGCATTCCTCCTCAACCATAGCGGCACTCGGTTCTCTTGAACAGGAATCCGAGCGCTTCCTGTCAACAATTACCGGCAGAAACAAGTATCCAGAATGTGAAGATTTTGTCGCACTCAATGCAGGGGCTGTTCTATGGATGGAGGGGATTTCGTCGACGCTTTCTGATGGATTTGCTGAAGCGCGTAATACTTTAAAGCAAGGAGGAGCTTTAGACAGGCTCCATCTTTGGCGGACTTCTCAGTGCTAGATAAAAATCACCTGGGCTTTCGAGGGCCTGGCGCAAAACACCGCCCCAGTTTTGCATCTAATTCGTCAATCCAGCCGGCCTTTGAGTCTGGAAACGCATCTGCATAAGGGACATAAGGCTTGATATCAAGAACTGGTGTCCCATCCAGAAGGTCTACACCTTGAAGGAGAAGTGTTCTGCCTTCAATCTTTAATAATTTTACCGCCGACAGTCCAATAGAATTAGGACGATGGGGTGACCTGGTAGCCAAAACTCCCCGCCTCGGTCCGCCACGAGGCGGCTTGACACTGCTTTTCCAGCCTTCACTAAGATGAAAGGCGAAGATCAGCCAAAGTCTGTCGAAGCCGCTCAAATCTTGAATTACAGTCTCGTCCAGCCAATCCTGAAGGTCCAAAGTGGCTATTGCAAATTCCCCGGTTTCAGTACCCTCCACCACACTGCTTTGATGAGGTGCATCAATGCGGCGGGAATATGGCGATCGCAGAATACCGATCGGACGATAGGTAAAATGTATGTCCAGAGTCATATTTATGGTTCTGCTAAAACCGGGTAATCGGTATAACCCATCGGGCCTGGCGTGTAGAATGTCTCCGGATTCGGCGCTGCTAGAGCAGAAGCATTTCTCAAGCGTGTAACAAAATCAGGATTAGCAATAAAAGGTCTGCCAAAAGCGATAAGATCCGCAGCTCCGCTCTCAAGATCTGCTTCTGCACGTTCAAGATCATATCCGCCCGAGAGAATGATAGATCTGCCGCCACTACTGCGGAAAGCCTCACACATCTCGCGTACGGTAGCCTGATCAGGTTTTGGCGCACCAATGGCAGAATGGTCAACCAAATGCAGATATGCGAGACCAAGCTTGCCAAGTTGGCCAGAAAGTTCAACATATTGTTTGGCAATTCCGTCATACGCTCCACTCATATCATTGAATACTCCGTATGGGGAGAGGCGTATCCCTGTACGATCTGAACCTATAGCAGCCACTACCTCAACAGCTACATCAAGAGCAAAGCGGTTACGCCGATCGGCATCTCCGCCAAATTCATCACTCCGCTGATTGGAGCCCGGATCAAGAAACTGAGTTATCAAATAACCGTTGGCACCATGTATTTCTACTCCATCAAAACCAGCGGATATTGCATTGCGGGCTGCCTGCGCATATTCAGAAATGGTGGATTTAACATCGTCGCCAGTCATCTCAGCGGGAACTTCATAAGGCTGTTCTCCATGACTGTCAGTCCATATGAGACCGCTCATAGCAACGGCCGAAGGTGCCAGCAACTTTGATCCTTGAGGCAAATTTAATTTGCTGCCTACTCTGCCGGAATGCATCATTTGTAAAAAAATCTTACCGTTGCGCGCGTGAACAGCATCCGTGACCCGTTGCCAGGAAATAGTTTGTTCCGGCGATGCAATTCCAGGAATACGGGCGTAGCCAAGACCATTGGGAGAAGGAGATGTCCCCTCGGTAATAATCAGACCGGCATCAGCACGTTGAGCGTAATACTCTGCTATCAAGTCATTCGCAATATTGCCGGTTGCTCGACTTCGGGTCATTGGAGCCATTACCACACGGTTGTTGAGGTGCTGATTATACAAGGAATAACTGGAAAAAAGTTTCATGGCGCTTCCTCCGTTTTGTTTTATGATCCCTTTGGGCATTATGAACTGTTTTTTGTAGATTTCATAATATTTTAGCGCTGAGTGCCATCAATTTCTTTTGACTTTCACCAGGGTAGTTTGCTACAAATCATACACAAATTGTTGTACAAACCGGTATTGGTGCCATGCCCAGCAGGCATGGTTAAAAGGGAAGAAGGTGTAATTCCTTCGCTGTCCCGCAACTGTAAAGGTGATGAACGTCGCATTATGCCACTGGGATTCCGGGAAGGCGCGACAAGTAAGATGACCCTGAAGCCAGGAAACCTGCCTTGCCGATGATGTTTTGGGATCTCCGTGGAACGAGAGGCCGAAAGCTGACTGTATTTAACGGTTTTCGAGCCTCTGCCAATTTTCTTGCAGGGGCTTTTTCAATTCTTTTGGAGGATGAAATGTCACGAACAATTTTTATCAGCGGTGGAGCGCGTTGCGGCAAAAGCATTTTTGCGGAGAAACTTGCTCGTACTTTCGGGGCACCGCTTGGGTATCTAGCAACCGCCCAACCTCTGGATGAGGAAATGGACGAAAGGATCCGTCGGCACCGTCAGCGGAGAGGCGACGATTGGACAACAATTGAGGAAGCGATTCATCTCTCACAGGCACTTGCACGTTGTGACGGTCAATATCAGGCAATTCTGGTCGATTGCCTGACACTCTGGTTAACAAATCTCCTTTTCAAATATGAAGATTCTGCTGAGCAGATTGAAGAGCGTATTCATGAAGATCTGCAGCGGTTAAAGAGTACTCTCCATGGCATGGTGACGCCTGTGATTTTTGTCAGTAATGAGGTCGGCATGGGGATCGTGCCTGACAATATTCTGGCTCGAGTATTTCGGGATATCTCTGGCACGGCTAATCAGAGCATGGCAGCACTGGCTGATGAAGCATATGTTGTAATCAGCGGAATACCGTTAAAACTAAAGTAGATAAAAGAGAAGGGAGACATTCGTGTATATCATCGAAGAAACAATCGAGCGTATCAAGCCTATAAATGAGGAACTGCTTCAGCAAGCCCAGGGCAGACTGGATAAAAAGACCAAGCCGCTTGGTTCACTCGGTCGGCTTGAGGAATTTGCCAAGCGGGTAGTTGCTATCAGTGGCAGCCAGGAACCGGATCTAGCCAGAAAAACCATTTTTGTTTTTGCCGGTGATCACGGAGTTACGGAGGAGGGCGTTTCGCTGTTCCCGCGTGAAGTTACCCCCCAGATGGTGATGAATTTTCTATCAGGGGGAGCCGGGATCAACGTGTTGGCTCGCCACGCTGGTGCTGAGGTTCGGGTGGTGGATGTCGGAGTGGATTACGATTTCGCAGATACTGCCGGCTTGATTCACAAAAAAGTGTCGCGAGGGACTAAAAACTTTGCCAAAGGCCCTGCTATGAGCAGGAATGAAGCCATTGCTGGCATTACGGTCGGAATTGAGCTTGCTGACCAGTGTCTTGCAGAAGGGGTGGGACTTGTCGGAACCGGTGAAATGGGGATCGGCAATACGACACCGTCATCGGCAATCATTGCTGCAATCTCAGGTATATCGGTAGCAGAGTTGACTCATCGAGGCACCGGCATTGGCGATGAAGCCCTGTCAAACAAGATCCGTGTCATCGAGCAAGGTCTCGCGATCAACAAGCCTGATCCAACAGATCCACTTGATGTGCTGACAAAAGTCGGTGGGTTGGAAATTGCAGCAATAGCAGGGCTGGTGCTTGGCTGCGCCGCCAATTCTATCCCCGTCGTAATTGACGGTTTCATTTCCACTGCAGGCGCCCTTATCGCCTCCGAACTTCACCCCAATGTTCGCGATTATATATTTGCGGCACATCAATCGGTGGAAATCGGACATGGATATATGCTTGAGAGGATCGGAGCTGATCCAATACTAGACCTGAAACTTCGACTTGGCGAAGGAACCGGAGCTGCTCTGGCAATGACGCTGATTGAGGCAGGTGTCAAGATACTGAAAGAAATGGCTACCTTTGAACAGGCTGGCGTGGCGCAGAGCTGATGCGTTTCTACATCATCGCCATGCAATTTCTTACCATCATTCCCCTGCCTTTTTCTGTTCATCGCGAGAAGGAAGATTTGGGACGATCTACTGCTCTCTTTCCGCTTGCAGGCTTCACAATCGGCGCTCTATTGGTTGGTCTTAACTTGCTGATTTCTCCTTGGCTGGCAAGGCCACTTTGTGACGCCCTATTGATTACAGCACTATCTGCTGTGACCGGTGGTTTGCATCTTGATGGCATGGCTGATGTTTGTGACGGACTTGCGGCACGTGGCGGGCGGGATCGTTTTTTGGCTGTGATGAAAGACTCAAATGTTGGCGCGGTTGGCGCAGCAGGCCTGGTACTGGATCTATTATTGAAATGGCAGGCTTTGGTTGCAGTACCGAATGAGAT
Source organism: uncultured Geobacteraceae bacterium (assembly GCA_903958085.1). Lineage (GTDB taxonomy): Bacteria > Desulfobacterota > Desulfuromonadia > Geobacterales > Pseudopelobacteraceae > JACRCG01. The sequence goes on along the minus strand of CAJBRY010000259.1, from coordinate 2,348 downwards.
AAAATGGCAGGCACTATTGCTGTTTCCGGCAATGGCTCGTTTCGGTCAGGTATTGACACTTACAGGAGCGCGCCATGCCAGAGCAGATGGGCTTGGAGCAGCTTTTGTGCAGGGTGCCGGCGCTGTTGCGTTATCAATTGCTTTTGTCATCACCGCTGCTGCCGCATTTTTCCTGCTTGGCGCAAAGGCTTTTATTGCCATGATGGCACTTTGTCTCTTTACTGCCGGCGGTCGTATGTTTTTCCAACGGAGGCTTGGCGGTTTAACCGGTGATACTGTGGGATGCATCAGCGAACTCAATGAAATACTAGTGCTGATTATTTTTTCAACCACTCTGATACTTCAATAACACGAACTTTGGATCGGCGAGATGTTCGGCACAAAGGAATCGGCAGTCTCTCAGGCGAGCCGTTGATTTGCTCAGGTATTGGAACTGGAGGAGAAGTTCCAGAAACAGATTTAAAAAGTCAGAAAGCGGTCTAAAATACATATAAAACGTGTAGGTTTGCTCGCCTTACCCTTTGCTTGATTCTCATAGTTCCGTACATCGTAGCGGTCCTGCACATTGGTCAGTCCTTATAGAGCGCTCTTACTTGTTATGGCCTTTTCCCTTACCTTTTGATTTGCCAGGTTTTTCGTTCTGTTCATTAGTAGTTTGACCGCCAAACGTCAAGTCTCCGTTCTTCAATGCATGAAACTCGGCAGAACCAGGTTTTATGCCCATACTTTTAGCAATCAACCCCCACCCTTTACCTTGATTGGCTTTATAAGCCGTAACAACCTGTTCGGTTGGTTTATGTGTCCACTGGCCAAGTTGTAGGCACATGAATGCATCTGACGGTTCCTTGACTGTGCTGATAACCGCGCGAATCTGAACTTCTGGAACTCCGAACTGTGCGCTAAGCTTTGCGGAAAACTCATTCATGTTTGCTTTTGCCTGGATATTAAGGTTGCTAAGGAAGCCATCGAGACCTCCTCCTGCGATTGCTACTCCGCTAATAATGAAAAGTGTTAGCAATACAAATACAATTTTCTTCATTTTTTATCTCCTTTCTGATTTGTTCTGTTCCAACGGGTATGAAGTTGACCCGCCGGTTTTTGGGCGGGTCTAACTTTCTGGTTGGAAATTCGCCTTTTTAGCTGTTGGTTTCTTGCTATTTCTGTCTTTTTGAATATTTTGGAGGGATATTGACGCAGTATTTCTAGGCAAGCTCTACTTTCAAACGTTTTCCAAGTGCAAGAGCTGCCCTTTCGAGAGTCTGTAATGTTACAGAAACGTTTCTAGGGTCGAGCAATCTGTCCAGTGCCGAGCGGCTTGTGTGCATCCTGTTTGCAAGTGCAGTCTTTGATATATTTGAATTCTGCATCTCCTGCTCAATTTGATACGCAACAACCCTCTTGATTGCCGTTGCCTCTACATCTGCTAGTAAACCTTCCTCTTGCAAAAAATCGTCAAAGTTTGATCCCGAGTGAATGTTGTTCATTGTTTTTTCCTCCAATAGTTACCGAGTCTTGCTGTTGCCGTTTTCAGTTCGTTTTGTGGTGTATTCTTTGATTTCTTGATGAATCCATGAAGCAGAATCATCTGGCTTCCATCAGCTGTGAATAAAACCCGTGCTATGCCGTCAGGCAATGATGAGCGGACTTCCCACAGGTTCTTGTCCATTTTTCTGATAAGCGGCATTCCCAAAGGCCAGCCAAGTTGAGCTGTTTTGATGTCTTCGCCAATAATTCGCTTATCGTCTCGGGGGAGTTCTTTAAGCCAGTCACGTACTGGTTCATTTCCAGAATCGCTTCGATAAAAGATAACAGTAAGGATGAAATTGGTCTGTTCCATATCAGAAGTGTACCATAATTGGTGCGGCATTCAACAAAATAATGACCGGGGGTTCGTAGTTATTAAGACGAACTGTAACTATCAGTTGTTGTAAAACAATATTGATAGGTATTTTGGCTCGTGAGTTACGTCAATCTGAATAATCATCGTAATACCAACCATCATCATTAGACCGCTCTTCATTGTCAGCATAGTCTAACCAACTTCTTTGTCCATCTCGATAATCAGCTTCAAGATAGTCGTTTTCAGTATCTTCAGGATGTTCGTTATATCTGTCTGTTTTGTCGTATTCTATGCAATCGTTCTCAAATTCTGTAGGAGGATAATAAACAGTACCTTGTGGCTGCATTTTAAAAAACGTTATCTTTTCAGTATAATTTTCGCTTTCAGGAGTATAGGAAACACTATAATTAAAAATACTTTTCAAATTAATAAAACCCTTACTTTTTAACCACTCCATAAAAACTACTCTTGTTCCATCCTTTAATCTTACATAATCCCTGCAAGTTAC
>CAJBRY010000258.1 GCA_903958085.1 uncultured Geobacteraceae bacterium | reverse complement strand
TATCTCAAAGCCAAACCAGCTGACTTGGCACCACAAAACTAAAAAAATTACTACAATGTAACTGCTTTGTAACATGATTGTAACAATTGTGTGTTACAGTCCCGACACAAAAATATGAATATTGTGACGTGAAAGGAGATAGCGCGTGTTTGGATTAATGCCAAAAGAAGAGAAGTTTTTTGAGATGTTTAAAGAGATGGGAGTAATACTTGTTGCTGGCGCAGAACGCCTGAAGCTGATGGTAGACGAATACGATAATCCGGCTGAGGGAATGAGGGCAGTAAAGGATATTGAACATCAGGGAGACACTCTGAAACATAAGATAATCAACGTGCTTAACACCACGTTCATCACTCCCCTTGACCGGGAAGATATCTACGGACTTGCCACGGCACTGGATTCAATATTGAACCTTATAGATGCATCGGCACAACGGTTTGTCACATATCGGGTTGAAAAGCCGACTACCGAGGCGAAAGAGCTTGCCTTTATTATCGTACGCTGTTGCCATACGCTCAGCAGTGCGCTGAATCACCTGGGCAAACGGCATGACGACATTTTCGAGCAGTGCGTCGAGCTTAACTCTCTTGAAAATGAAGCTGATAAAGTCTGTCGTGAGGCAATCAGCAAGCTGTTTGATGACGAGAAAGACCCGATCCAGTTGATCAAGTGGAAGGAAATCTACGAAATTCTGGAGCGTACCACCGACAAGTGTGAAGATGCAGCAAACATACTGGAAAGTGTGGTAGTTAAAAATGCTTGATGCCACACTTATACTGTTGATTCTGGTCATTATCGCTGCCCTTGTTTTTGACTATGTCAACGGCTTTCATGATACCGCCAATGCCATTGCTACCTGCGTTTCAACGAGGGCAATTTCTGTTAAGGGTGCTATTTTCATGGCAGCCTTCCTTAACTTTGCCGGAGCTATGGTCTCGACCAAGGTAGCCGGTACAATTGGCAAAGGCATTGTCGATAAGGACAATGTCACTCAGCTGGTTGTGCTTGCCGGTATCCTTGGAGCGATAATCTGGGATATAATCACCTGGTATTATGGTCTGCCGTCTTCGTCATCCCATGCCATTATCGGCGGTCTTGTTGGTGCTGTTATGGCGCATGCCGGTATCCAGGCACTCCATTGGAGCGGTCTGAAGAAGATATTTCTGGCTCTGGTCATTTCGCCGATTATAGGTACCATTATCGGCTTTGCCTTTATGTTGATCGTCATGTGGCTGTTCCGCAACAAGGCTCCCGGCCCTCTTAATAAAGGCTTTCGCCGATTGCAGGTTGTGTCTGCTGCTTTTATGGCTTTTTCTCATGGTACAGCTGATGCGCAGAAATCAATGGGTGTCATCACAATGGCTCTGCTCTCCTACGGTGCTATCCCATCCTTTGAAGTGCCGACCTGGGTCAAAATTGCCTGTGCCGTTGCAATGGGATTGGGAACTGCAGCCGGCGGCTGGCGCATAATCAAAACCATTGGCAGTGATTTTGTTAAACTGCAGCCGGTACATGGTTTCTGCGTAGAGACAAGGGGGGCACGATATTCAACATGTTAGAAACGCGATAAATGACCGCGACGATTCTTGACACATGTTTGACATGCCTTCATAAAGACAATTCGTCAAGATTGTTTTGATAGAGAGTAGACATGGGGCAAAGGACTTGATGTATTCTTCCATATTTCTTTGTGATGTTTCTCTATAAGCTTTACAACCGAGTCCCTCAGCTCCCACACATACAAATATACCTTATTACCTTTAAACTCGGCAACGCGACCAGATCTGGCAGCGGACAATTCATAGTCCATATCTATATTGATCATAGCTCTATGTAATAGCCCATTTCGGAAGCTTTCCCACATTAAGCGAGCCTGTACTTCTGGGACACTTGCAAACTCTGCAAACCATTTTAGAGCAGGTGAATTATGGGAGAATTTAACATCATGAGTATCAGGAATCTTGAGTTCCAGTCTTATGATGGACTCAATAAGCGGGAAACATAATATAAGACATGCAAAAACATCCTCGCCAGACATGTTATTCAACGGTCTTATAAACCAATCTTGTATCCGATGCTTATCAGATACGCTGTATTGTTCGAATACAAAAGAGGGAGTCGTTGAACCAGTAACAGGCTCGTTAAAATGAATATTTGGTTTATTCATCATGCCGCCTTATTTTGTGACTTAAAAACATTAGAACATAACCGCCGCGATATTTTGATATGTCTTCCCATCAGTGGTCGCCAGAAACTTGCGGCCATCCTTTAGATACGCCGCGAAACAAATATCTTTGCCTTTACCTCCGATCAGCATGCCACCGATTGCGCCCAGAGGGCCGAACAAAGCCAGCCCCGCCAGTCCCCAACCGGCTGTACCGGCTACTCGTTTCACATCCTCTTCTGATTGCAAAACAACTCGATCGAGATCTACAACAACATCTTCAAGCTCGCCGATAGTCTGACGTTTCATGGTTACAGATTTATCTGTTATATTTTGGGGGATAAAATACACTCCGGGATCTACATCTCCTGCAATAACCCTAATCTTGCTCATGTATTACCCCACCTTTCTCGTTATCTTCTTACATTCCGCCAGCGTAAGCGCCATCCGTTCAAACGCCCGTTTATCCTCTTCATTCAGCACCTCGTAATTGTCAAGCAGCGCCGCAGCACGTGGGCTGATAGCTTTTTCTTCCTGCTCATTTTCCTTAAACAGCGAATTTAAATTCACGTTTTCGTTTATAGCCCACTCAAAAATTACAGGTAAAAGTGTACCTATCTTTTTGCGATTACTAAAGTCTTGTGGCGATAATCCAAGGATAAAAGCCAAGTCTTTTCCCTTAGATACGCCTTTAAGGAGTTTCATTTTGTCTAATACGCAATCAATATTCATGATTAATGTATTTTCCTGTTGACATAAATAAATGATACGTGTATTTGTTATCCATCGCGCACGGAAACCAGCGTTAACAATCAGGGTTAAAAAAAGGAGGTTATATGCAACCAAGTCCAATTGAAATCATCATTATGTGTATTTCAGCCGCCGTCGCTATCGTTGTCATGGCGCTCTTTCTGTACATGACCTGGCGCGACTGGAGCTGGTGGAACCGCTTCCGCGAGCAAAAGCTGAATGGCCTGCGTATTCTCGATGAGCATAACGAGCAGCTGCTTGAGGACGTCAGGAGACAGGCCGCTATTGATCCCGTCACACCCTCGCGGAGCTTAGTCGTACGCTCCGTGATCATAAGGCTATCCTTGTACGCCTCACGGATCGCCTTAACCTCCCATCGGCCAAAGTGTTGGTACAGCAACCAGATCAAGACAGCGGAAAACCATCCCTCACCGCAGCCAAAGAAAACCCAGAATTCCAGCAGAGAGAAGTGCGGGCGGGCGGCGGCACAACCCAGCAAAAAGGCCAGATTGGCGGCAACGCAGATGGCAACCGCCCCTAGCTCTGTCTTTACCTGTTCCGGTTTTGAATTTTGCAACATAAAGGAGACCTCAAAAAAATGAACCAACTAGCCGTAATCACCAAGAAAATCATCATCCTGCCGGGGCGTCCGCTGTTTATGCTGGATAGGGACGTGGCCGAACTGTACGAAACCAAAACCATGCGTATCAATGAAGCGGTCAAGCGCAACCCCGAGCGTTTCCCCGAAGATTTCTACTTCGAACTGACCGCCGAGGAATTTGAGAAATGCGGTGCCAGATTGGAACCTCAAAAAGCTGCTTTTGATATCGCAGATTGCGATATCAAAAACGACGGTCGCGGTGGCCGCCGCACCATCCCCTTCGCCTTCACCCGAGAAGGGTGCAACATGCTTTCTGCCGTCCTCTCCACCCCGCTGGCCATCCAGCGTTCCATCCAGATCATGCGCGCCTTCAGCTCCATGGAGCGGAGCCGCACCAGCGCGCCAGACTCACCCCCCAGCCCCTTGCTGCCCAATGGCTGGCAGATGTACGAACTGCGTAT
>CAJBRY010000257.1 GCA_903958085.1 uncultured Geobacteraceae bacterium | reverse complement strand
GGCTTTTGTACAACCTTTACAATCTCCCGTGTTATTGAAAAAGTCCTTGTATTTGATTTACGCTGGGTGTCCGTGGCAGAAACAGTAATTTGATTTTTTCCAGGTCTCAGCAAAACTTCAGACGAAAAATGCCCTTGATCATCAAGAGCCGCTTGTTGGTCATTAACAAGGACTTCTGCCACACCACTACCACCTGTTGCGACACCTGCTATGGTGAGGGTTGAAGATTTTAAGACTACTTTCAAACCTCTGTCAATCTCAGGTGATGTAATTGAAATGGAAATAGGTTGATCTGTTTTAATTTCCGGGGACGGGACTGACGTAGTTGGAGGTTGTATGATCGGCACAGGAAATGAATGCGCTTGTGTCGGTTGAAACGATTTTAAGTCAAAATGAACTTCTCGATCACTAAATGTATTATTTTTATAAACTATTGCTGAATCTTCATGTCCAGCAAGCGTCATTTTATAATATTCTGCTGCCCAATGACTTCCCCCCGCAGGTAATGTCTTTGTACAAGGAGTTTTACAATTCAAAGATTTTAATGAATCTTGTGAAGGCCCAGCGTAAACCAATGCACCAGAGGGTGTGGAGGTAAATATTGCTTTAACGGGTTCATTATCTTCAAGTTTTAACGTTGCTCCAGTAATCATACTAGTAAACAGAACTGGTTTACCAATAACTGTATAGTATAAAACATAAACATTGTTCTTTTTTACTTTGAACTCAATATTAGCATTTACCCCATGATTAGCCGATGCCCATACTGCATATTTTATTACTAATTTTAGAGTTCCTTCTCCACGACTCCATTTAAGCTCATCCTTACCGTAAAGTTTGCCAATAAGCATATCATTATCATAAACCACAACGCTGATTAGATCTAATGGATATACGCTCGGTCTTTTCAAAATTATAATGGCAGAGTTTGGATCTCTATCGAGCTGGGGCACAGGTAACCTTTGAGTTGTTACACAACCAGATAAGATGAGGATAATTATTAGAGCACAAGCGAATTTTACGGTTAATTTCATCCCGTCACCCTCCTAACAATTAAAAACCGGTGTGGGCTGGATCAAAAGTTGTAGATCCAACTTTCATTGTTAATAACAGCTAACTTACAGTTCGTGAATAGGAATCACCCTGAATCCACCAATGCTATCATTTTTTATAGGAAAGTTTCCAACAACATATATCCCCGCGAAAGGCGAATCCTTTGGGAATTGCTGCAGCTCCAGTAACTCAGATAGCTCTTCAGCGGATGTGACTCCTGGGGGAACTTCAATAAGCAACAAGGTATTTTTTCCATATCTTTTCTGTGCTTTCTTGATGATGCAGTTGTGGATTTCATTAATGAGTGACGCGTTTGCGTTTATACCATTCCAATTCGCTGGAGCGTCTGCTTTTCCTCGTACACCTTTCCAAATGAACCTTGCATGTTTCTCATCGTAAAATGCAGCAGTAACCTCTATAAATAATTCATTATTAGCTGAAGTATAAATCAAATCTGGAGCATGATCGGGGCGCGTTTTAAATCGATATGCAGTCTTCTTTCTTGAATTCAGCCATTCAATGAAGTCATCACCAATTACCCTTTCATTTTTTTCTTGAAATTTATCCATGTAAATATCCTGAAGAATAGTTGGTTGTCAGGTTAAACCTACCCTATGTGATGGGC
>CAJBRY010000256.1 GCA_903958085.1 uncultured Geobacteraceae bacterium | reverse complement strand
GTGTGGATATTCTGGATGCGGCACAGACTCTGCCTATGTTCTCAGAACGCCGTGCAGTTTTGGTCAAACGTGCTGATCAACTTAAAGCTGATGCTCTTGAAATGCTGCTGCCATATATTATCAGCCCTTCTCTAGGCACCTGTCTTTTGCTTACCGGAACTAAGATAGACCAACGCAAGAAATTCTTTCTAGAATTTAAAAAACATGGGGTAATGGTTGAATATAAACGTCTATATGACAACAAACTTGCCGGGTTTATACAAGCTGAAGCAGTAGCACAAGGTAAGCCTATTGATTCTCCTGCAGCAGAGCTATTGGGAGCGTTGATTGGCAACAATCTTCAGGAATTAAGTTCGCAGATTGAAAAATTGGTTGTCTATGCAGGTACAAAACAGCGTATAACTATTGAAGATGTCCGAACTATTGCCAGCAGCAGCAAAGCATTTACAGCTTTTGAATTGGCAAAGTTTCTTAGCTTGCGCGACCTTTCCAATGCCATCAAAAGTCTTGATGCACTTTTTCTGAACGGAGACGATGCTCCTATGATAATTGGCGCGCTGACAAGTCATTTTCGTAAATTGTGGCGTGTAAGAGAGTTGCTTGACAAAAAGATGTCGCAAGCCGACATCGGCAGGGAACTTAATATAAATGCATTTTTTATGGGGGATACTGTTGCGCAGGCACGAAATTTTTCAAGGGGAGAGTTGCAGCGAATATTCAAGGAATTTTATCGTTGTGATCTTTCCTCAAAAATCGGTGGCAATTCTTACACTCTGATGCATGGTATAACAATGGGGATCTGTACTGGAGGTTGGTAATTTAGTTGTATAACGTTAAAAGGGAGACATGCATATGCATACCTCCCTTTTAAAACTCTGTATATTTGACACTAGCCTAGTGTGTTGACCAGTTTGGTAAGACGGGATACATTTCGCGAAGCAGTTGAATTGTGAATTACACCTTTAGATGCAGTGGCATCTATGACCGGAATAGCAACTTTAAGTGCTGCAACCGCTGCATCCTTGTCTTTTGCCTCTACTGCTTCACGAACACGCTTAATATATGTTTTCAGCGTCGATGAGACATGACGGTTACGCGCTGTTTTCTTTGCACTTTGCTTGATCCTCTTAATTGCCGACTTATGATGAGCCAAACTGCACCTCCAGTATTTTTCTTGAGTATGTGACAAAATTGAAGCTGAACATTTAGCACCATATGCTCTGCTGTGTCAAGTTAAATTGTGGCTTGACGATCAGCTTTCTAGTCGTCTCTCCTTATGCGCACAACCTGACTGACTCCGGCCATAGTTTCAATCTCATGGTCATTAAGAGTGTCAGTATCGCCAATAACTCCGATTATAGTCCGATTGGCTCCGGTTGATTGATGTATATCAAAGTCGCGGGTGATTAGATACTCTTTGATAGAGTCAAGTGCAATATCTTCAGCATGTTTCTTCATAATAATCAACATAATATATATCCTCCCTTAAACTTCTTCTTTATGTGACATAATGCGTTCCAGGCGGCGCGATTCATCGACAACGCGCTCAAACATTCTGATTATCGCCTCATCGTCAAGTGGTCCCGGGTTGTCTTCCTTCATGCGGTTGAATATACGTTTTTCCCGCGCAGGATCAAACACCGGAAGATTCAACTCTTTTTTTGCATGGCCGATTTCCAGAGCAAGTCTGGCACGCTCGTTAAAAATTCGAAGCAGCACATCGTCCAGAAGATCAATACGTTTTCTTATTTCGTTAATATCCACTTTTGTTACTCCTGTTAAAACTGTTTCTTTACGAAGCCGTCTTTTTTACCATCGACATCGTCCAATGAAGGATAATCAAGGTTGTAATGCAGTCCGCGTGATTCTTTTCGCTTCTGGGCACAAGTTATAATAAGTTCTGCCACAGTGGCGATGTTGCGGAGTTCAATCAAGTCAGAAGTTACATTGAAATTCCAGTAATACTCTTCAATCTCACTCTGAATAAGCTTTATACGATTCATTGCGCGTGCAAGCCTTTTGTCCGATCTGACAATTCCAACGTAATTCCACATTGTACGTCTGATTTCATCCCAATTTTGAGATACCACCACCATCTCATCACTATTGGTTGCAGTGCCGGAATCCCAGGCCGGTATTTCACGATAATCGCTTTTTAATAACTTGATGGCTTCGCTTGAGTGGCTAAAGGCTCGTCCTGCATAAACAGCGGCTTCAAGGAGAGAATTGCTGGCAAGGCGGTTTGCCCCATGCAGGCCGGTAAAAGCGGTCTCGCCTATGGCGTACAAACCTGGAATATTCGTTTCTGCATCAAAATTGACAGCTACTCCACCGCAAAGATAGTGAGCTGCCGGAACCACAGGGAGCCAATCTTTTGTCATGTCGAGGCCAAACTCCATGCAGGTCTGGTAAATATTAGGGAATCTGTTGCGAACTAAGTCAGCCGGTTCATGAGTTATATCGAGAAAAGCGCAGTCATCACCGCTGGTTTTCATTTCGTTATCGATAGCACGGGCAACAATATCACGAGGCGCCAGATCCTTAAGTTTGTGGTATTTTTCCATAAATGCCGTGCCGTCACGTCGTCGCAAAATTGCACCCTCTCCGCGAACAGCTTCAGATATCAAAAAAGATTTGGCAAGTGGATGGAAAAGTGTGGTGGGGTGAAACTGCATGAATTCCATATTTGCAATTGTTGCTCCTGCACGGTAAGCCATGGCAACACCGTCACCGGAAGCTACGTCAGGATTGCATGTATAAAGATAAACCTTGCCTGCGCCACCGCTGGCAAGAAGAGTTATTTTTGAGCTGAAGGTCACTACAGTATCGCCTGAAATGTCCAAAACATAAGAACCCAGGCAACGGTTCTGCTCCAGTTGTCGACGTTCAATCTTTGCCGATGTAATTAAATCAATGGCAATATGATTCTCATAAATAGAAATATTGGGGTGTTGCTGGACAGCTTCGACAAGCGCTCTCTCAATTTCGCGTCCAGTGATGTCTTCGGCATGAAGAATGCGCCTGGCACTATGGCCACCCTCACGAGTCAGGTCATATGACTCTCCGCTGGTTGTAAATTTCACGCCCCACTCAATCAAATTTCGAATTGTCTGGGGGCCTTCTTCAACAACCATTCTAACAACATCTTCATGGCAGATCCCGGCACCGGCAACAAGCGTATCTTCAACATGTGCGTCAAAAGAATCGTCATCAGAGTAGACTGATGCTATGCCACCCTGAGCATATTTGGTAGCTGATTCAGAAATATCGCGTTTGGTAACAATGGCAACACTGCCATGGTTTGCCGCCTGGAGGGCAAAAGAGAGACCGGCAATACCACTGCCGATTACAAGAAAATCACTTTCGATACGCATAAATGATTCCTTCCAAAAAAGCTGAGCGTTAAGGTGCCGGATTATTGAACTTGTCAGAAGATTTTGTCAAGCAGAGAGCGGTATTAGCTGAGCATATTGAAATTTGATATGAATAAATATTTGGCAATAAAATGCCATATTTTTCAAACAAATTGCATTATCACACCAGTTTTAGTATAGTTACGCGCCATCTTTCATTTTTCAAGCTGTTTTTTAAAAGGAACCTGCTGATGAAAACAATTCTTTCCGGTAACGAAGCAATCGCTCGTGGTGCTTATGAAGCGGGATGCCTCGTTGCCTGTGCTTATCCCGGCACTCCATCTACCGAAATTCTTGAAAATACCATCCAGTACAAAGAGATCGACTCCTCATGGGCTCCAAATGAAAAGGTTGCTCTCGAAGTCGCTATCGGAGCTTCTTTTGGAGGAGGTCGTGCGCTCTGCACCATGAAGCATGTCGGTGTGAATGTTGCTGCTGATCCACTCTTTACTCTTTCCTACACAGGTGTCAGGGGGGGGCTGGTTCTGGTCGCTGCGGATGACCCTGAAATGCATTCATCCCAGAATGAACAGGATAGCCGCAACTATGCTAAATTTGCCAAGGTGCCGATGCTTGAGCCTGCCGATTCGCAGGAGTGCAAGGAATTCACCCGCCTGGCTTTTGAGCTGTCAGAAAAGTATGACACTCCCTTTATGCTCAGAAGCAGTACCCGTATTTCGCATGGAAAATCGGTTGTTGAGCTTGGCGAACGAGCTACCGGACTTGCTATTCCCAAGCTTGATAAAAATCCGGCAAAACTGGTTATGCTGCCGGGAAACGCCCGCGTCCGCCATCCTCTGGTGGAACAGAATCTTATCAATCTTTCCAAAGCTGCTGTATCAATGCCTTTCAACAGAATTGAAATCCGTGATACTTCAATAGGAATAATAACCGCTGGAATCTGTTACCAATATGTTCGTGAGGTTCTGTCCAACGCTTCAACTCTAAAGCTTGGCATGGTAAATCCGCTGCCTTATGATCTAATTCGTGAATTTGCTGCCAAGGTTGATAAACTCTATGTTATTGAGGAACTTGACCCTTTTATTGAAGATCAGGTCAAGGCAATGGGCATAAACGTCATAGGCAAGGAGATTATATCCATCTGTGGGGAGTTGACTCCAGGCCGCCTTCGCGCAGCTTTCGGGTTGCCGAAACCAGCAGTCGCACCTACCGAAAAGATGCCTGGCAGACCGCCAAATATGTGTCCTGGCTGTCCGCATAGAGGCGTATTTTTTGCGCTAAATCAACTGAAGGCTTACGTCACTGGTGACATTGGATGTTACACTCTAGGGTTTATGCCTCCGCTCTCGGCAATGGATACCTGTGTTTGTATGGGCGCTTCAATCGGTATGGCAACCGGCGTAACAAAGGTTGTATCTGATGAGGAGAAGAAAAAAGTTGTTGCGGTTATCGGCGATTCCACTTTCCTCCATACCGGTGTCAACGGTCTAATGGATATGGTCTACAACAATTCACCTGCAACTGTAATTATTCTTGATAACAGCATTACGGCTATGACAGGACGTCAGGATAATCCGGCATCAGGTTTTACTCTTATGGACAAGCCGACTAACGCAATCGATATTCCGCTTCTTTGTAAAGCACTTGGAGTGAAGTATGTTCGTGTTGTCAATCCGCTTGATTTAGAAGAGACCAAACGGGTTATTGCTGAAGAGATGGATCGTCCAGAACCATCGGTAGTGATAACCAACAAGCCATGTGTTCTGATAAAGCGTGATGATGTTTTTCAAAAAGGGCCGGTTTACGCTGTTGCGGAAGATAAGTGCTCCGGATGTCGTGCATGTTTAAAGATAGGCTGTCCTGCAATTGAATGGCGTCCGGCAGAAGATGGAAGCAAAAAAGGGAAGGCCTACATTGATTCACTTCTGTGCACAGGTTGTGATGTCTGTCGTCAGTTATGCAAGTTTGATGCAATCGGTAGTGTGGGGAGTGTGAAATGAGTAATAGTATAACAAATATTTTGCTCGTGGGTGTGGGTGGTCAGGGTATTCTGCTGGCTTCCGAAATACTGTCTGAAGCAGCAATGCTCGCAGGATTTGACGTTAAAAAAAGTGAAATACATGGAATGTCTCAGCGTGGCGGCAGCGTTGTTTCCCATGTTCGTTATGGCACGGAGGTTTTTTCTCCGATTGTGCCGGAGGGTGAGGGGGATATTCTTTTTGGTTTTGAGTTGATGGAAACGTTTCGATCTCTGCCGCTTTTGAAGCCTCACGGAACGGTAGTTGCCAATGATCTTAAAATATCACCACCGTCTGTATTGATGGGACAGGAATCGTACCCTTCCGGGTTGTCAGAAAAAATTAAAAGAGAGTTTGACGATTTTCTGCTCCTGGATGGTCAAAAATTGGCTTCCGATGCCGGCAACGTGAAGACTGCCAACACAGTTCTTCTTGGTGCTGTTTCAAAGCGGCTCAATATTTCTGAAGAGTTCTGGATGAATGCTCTTGAAAAAATGGTTCCGGCAAAAGCCCTTGAGGTCAACAAAAAGGCTTTCCGATTGGGAAGGGAACTATAATTGATTACCCAACTTGATTCAATAATTGCTGCGAACAAGAACTTTGTCAAACCGAATGCGTTTCCGCCGCTTTCAAAGTCGCCACAGAAGCAGTTGGCGATATTCACTTGCATGGATACCCGTCTTGTTGATTTCCTTGAGCCTGCTATGGGACTAAAGCGCGGTGAGGCGAAAGTAATAAAGAATGCCGGCAATACAATTGTGGATCCGATGTCCGGTGCTGTTATCAGAAGTCTTGTTGCCGGCATCTTTATGCTGGGAGTCGAAGAGGTTTTCGTTATCGGGCACCGAGATTGTGGAATGGCAGAGATTAATGCCGATTCAGTAAAGCAGGATATGATCAAGCGCGGCATTTCTCCTGATACAATCGATATTCATATCCCTGATCTTAAACAGTGGCTGGGAATTTTTTCGCATCCAGTCGAAAATGTTGAACGTGTGGTGAAAATTATCAGACATAATCCGCTTATTCCAAAGGATGTTCCTATTCATGGTCTGCTTTTCTGCCCCAATGACGGGCACATAGAAGTGGTTGTAAATGGTTATACAAGGGAAAGTTTTGCCGCTGTGCTTGTATAAATTTTCATAGAGGTAGGGTGTTATGTTTTTTAACGAAGAATTTGAGACATTGCCGCGGGTAGCACTTGAGGCATTGCAGTTAAAAAGACTTCAATCAGTACTGGAACGTATTTATTCTAACGTACCGTTTTATAAAGAGACATTTGATTCTAATGGTTTGAAGCCTTCCGATATTTCAAACCTTGAAGATTTACAGAAACTTCCTTTTACGACCAAACAGAACATGCGGGATTCTTACCCCTACGGTCTTTTTGCTGCACCAATGGATGAGATTATTCGCATTCATGCTTCCAGTGGGACTACAGGAAAACCTACAGTCGTCGGCTACACCAAGAAGGATATTTCTACCTGGTCTGAACTTATGGCCCGCTCTTTTGTGGCTGCCGGAGCACACAAGGGTGATATTATTCATAATGCTTATGGTTATGGTCTCTTTACTGGCGGACTTGGCGCTCATTATGGTGCTGAGCAACTTGGGGCTTCGGTCATTCCTATATCCGGCGGTAATACAAAGCGTCAGATTATGATTATGCAGGATTTTGGCTCTACAGTCCTGACCTGCACACCCTCATACTCCCTTTTTATGGCTGAAGAGGCTCAGGCTGAAGGTGTGGATTTTAAAAAATTAAAATTGCGAGTCGGTATTTTTGGTGCGGAGCCTTGGTCTGAAGCTATGCGGCATGAAATTGAAAGCAAACTTAATCTTTCGGCAATTGATATCTACGGCTTGTCTGAAATTATGGGTCCCGGCGTGGCAATTGAATGTATTGAAGCCAAGAAGGGGCTTCATATATGGGAAGATCATTTTATTCCGGAGATAATTAACCCTGAAACCGGTGAGCGCCTACCTGAAGGTGAAAGGGGCGAACTTGTCATTACAACAATAACCAAGCAGGGTATTCCGTTGATCCGCTATCGGACACGTGACATAACCAGTTTGACATATGAACCCTGCATTTGTGGTCGCACTCACGCCATAATTACCCGAATGAGCGGTCGTTCCGACGATATGCTAATTATTCGGGGAGTCAACGTATTCCCGTCGCAGATAGAAGCGATTCTGGTTGGCATTGAAGGTATTGAGCCGCATTATATGTTGATGATTGATAGACAAGGTACTCTAGATACTTTAACCGTACAGGTCGAAGTAAGCGAGCATCTATTTTCTGACGAAATAAAGGTGCTTCAAGCATTGGCGAGACGTGTGGAAAAAGAAATAAAGGATATGCTTGGCGTTACCTGCACTGCAAAGCTGGTTGAGCCAAAAACGATTCAGAGAAGTGAAGGTAAGGCAAAACGGGTTACTGACAACCGAAATTTGCAATGACTTTTGATTAAAGGAGGCAGATCGTGAAAGTTGAACAGATATCCATTTTTATTGAAAACAAATCCGGACGACTGGCTGAGATTACCCGCATTCTGGGTGAGTCAGAGATAAATATCCGGGCACTGTCACTTGCAGATACTTCCGATTTTGGTATTCTGCGTCTGATTGTTAATGATGGTGCCAAAGCCACTGCTGTTTTGAAGGAAAACGGTTTCACCGTCAGCAAGACTGAAGTTGTAGCCGTAGAAGTACCAGATCGTCCTGGCGGATTGTCTGCCATCCTTCAGGCGCTTGACCGGGAAACTATAAATGTTGAGTATATGTACGCCTTTGTTGAAAGATGCGGTGGAAATGCAGTAATTATTTTCCGTTTTGATGAAACTGATAAGGCCATTGCTGTGCTGAAATC
>CAJBRY010000255.1 GCA_903958085.1 uncultured Geobacteraceae bacterium | reverse complement strand
TGTATATGTATCCGCTTATTCTGTAACCATTGTATACCCTGCATCACAGAATCAGCCCCTTTACTGCAAGGAGTTGTCTTAATGCCAAGGTACTTCAATTCGGCTATACTCTTCGGTTCTGCCGAGTCACAGGTTACCGGAGACTGTCCGACAAGGGGAGCAAGAGCTTGTGAAATATCTCTGTTGCTCATCCCTTTTTGTACTATCTCCCGACATATATATACATCATCCCCACGCATTGCGACAGATACGAATGCGGTAGGATCGTTTGTAAAGCCGAAGTCGAGGCCATGATACAACTGGCCAAATACCCTAATATCAAAGTCCTCAACCACCCAATTTTTAAAGACTACATCTCCAAGAGTACCCCATAGACCAAGGCCGTAAACCCTATAGAATGCTGGATTCGTCTGTTTATATCGCTCGTACTTGACTATATCATCATCGGCAAGGAAGCGGTTATCAAGGTATGTGGTACGCAGTATGCTGATCTGCTGATCCCGATATGTCGATGCATCATCTGCGAGGTTAGTGCAGTGATCCTTGGCGATCCAATGGCGATTATGCACGGGGTTAAAAGAGAGCGTCCTGCGCTTTGGTACTTTGCTCTTACCTCGTAAACGGATAGATAACTGGTCGAGGTCAGCACGGCCGATCTCTGTGGCCTCCTCCACCCATAGATCAGTAAATACTCCTTTATCGGGAGTAATCGACTTGATCTTTTCCACATCGTCAAGCCCGACAAACATGGCACAGTTGCCTGTGTCAATACAAGTAATCTTCATTGGCTCAAGCGAAAAAGCAAACGACTTTGAAAACTGATCTCCAAAGTCATAGACCGCTTTCTTGATCTCCGTATATATAGATGCTCTGATTGTCGAGGCTACTTTACGGGCGCACAGGTAGTTTCTGCCACCCTTCCACAAGTCAAGTATCAGCCTCTGCGATAGGAACTTACTCTTGCCCGATCCACCGCCACCGAGGAATATCTGAAATTCCGTATCGTCATTGAGGTACGGCAAATAAACAGGATTAAACCATTTACGAGAGAGACGGAGCTTTATGTCTTGACTCATTCATCATCTTCGGGTATTAGGTCAATACTTCGGCTTGCAGAGGTATCGATTGACCCAGAGTGTTCAAGCTTTGTGCTATCTCCGAAGTCCTTCGGGAATAACTTACTTAATGTCCACTTGATCAAATCAACTTGATTTCTGCGCCATGTTACCCATCCGTTATCAGTCCTGCCATTGTCATCTGTAGGAGGAACAAGATTGACAAGTCGGTGCATTTCTTCAAATAGCCAATCTTGCTTTTTATGGAACGCACGGGCGTATCGTTCAGCCCTTTCTGGGATTTGATGTAAAGACTTGGGGCTTGTCTGATTCCAAAAAGTCGTTTTCTTCGATGGAATCCCGACAAATTTACAGGCAGAGTCTATGCCGTCAACGGAGGTTTCAACCCTCACGCATACTGCTTCAAACTCTTCGTCTGTAATCGTCATATCATCCCCTCAAATACTCGTTTACACTCTGCCCATAGGTATTAGACCCGCTCTTGTCCAGTATAGCGAAATACTGCGCTCCATCCGGCACAGGTAGATGTGCATAGGAATATGGCGGTTTCTTTACACGAGGCATCGATCTGTATATAATATAGCAAAAAATAGACACAACGGCAATAGCAATAAATGGCATCATACGCCCAAATGCTCTAACTTGACATATTCGCCACGAAATGGACACTTGATACTGTTTACTTTAGTGTCGATATCGCTTGGATAATGGGGTTGCGCCCTCCAACAATGATTGTCACAGACCTCTACCTCCGCACATCTAACAGGTATCTTGATCACTCCCACGGCCTTCGATCCTTTGAAAATGGTGTCGTAATTGTCGGCATAGGTCTTTGTATTGACCCTGCGGTATGTATCGCCCTTGCCGTTCACTTGGTGATTTCCCAATTTGCAGGACGCTCCGTACATCCATAAACAAGCGGGCAATTTGTGCAATTTGTGAAAGTACACCATAATTTCATGGTGTTCATAGCTTCTATTGCTTGATCTCGTGTAATATCAATCATTTCTTGCGCCTACTATTGATCCTTGCCTGCTCGCAATCTGACCGCATCTGCTGCACATAGTCATCATCATTGACCATCTGACGCATGATCTGGTACTGATGCATCGACATGTGTTGAAGCTTATTCAGCTTTCTGTAAAGTGTAATAGCCCTTTCACCCATTGTCGTAGCCATATATTTCTGCGATCCATGCCCCAAGGCACGAACCATATCCTTCATTTCCTTGACCTGTTGCGGTGATGCATATTCTTTAATCATGCATATAATATACATAATGGGAATGTAGTATGCTTTTTATGGCATGGCTTGCAATTCTGCTAAAATCAAAGGCTTGCAGAAATATCGATGTTTTGTTGTGTAAATTTTAACCTTTTATTGGGGCGATTCGTATATTATTACTGTGCCGTTGATACCGGCTATTGACATTGCAAAGGAACATTGAAGACCTTTATAGGCTTCGGAGTTCCATTATCTTTTATCCTTTGCGGGATATTGGAGCGTATCATCCGAAGTCTATAAGGGTCTTTTTTTATTTACACAGGAGGTTTATGATGGGAACGAAAATCTTTAGACACAGGGCCGATATTGAGGCCGAGGTGTTTAAGGGATCGGCGGGGCTTCTTCTTACTGGCTTGGATTTGGTCAAAGTAATAAGAAATTCTGAAGGGGTGTCCATTGAAGAGTTAGAAACTATCGGAGGAGATACTGCTCTTGCAATAGAGAAATCAGAACTTCATGCCCTTATCTCAATACTGTTAGATTGCCAAGCTGAACTTAAAGGAGTTTCCACCAAGAAAGAACCTGTGAGGCCAAAATACTAATGAGTAAAAAAGACCCTGCATTTCTGTTTTACTCTCAGGACTTCATAACCGGAACAATGTTCATGTCTGAGAGTGATATCGGATTATATATAAGACTCTTGTGCGCCCAGCATCAGCACGGAGGATTAATACCATCTGAAATTTTTGAATCTTTGACACATGGCCGAGATTCAGTAACGATCAAGTTCGTGAAAGGTGAATTTGGATATTACAATGTTCGCCTAATGGCAGAAATAGAACTGAGAAATAAGAAAAGTTCCAATCTTTCAGAATCAGCCAAAAAGATGTGGGAAGCAAGAAAAAATACAATTGCATTACAATCTCAATCCAATTGCAATACAATTGCATCAAAAAACGATACAATTGTTATGCCGTCTGAAGATGAAAATGAAGATGAAAATGTAATACCAAGACTTGAAGATAAGACAGAGGGAGTGCAGAGGGAGAGATCATGGAATACTTATTTTCACGAGTTCTTAACCGCAGGGCATCCATCATGGTTAAATTACGAGTCTCAAGCCTTCGAAGCATGGAAACAAGTCCCGTATACTGATCCTACGGCAACAGTCGAGGACATAATAGCCTCTGCAATGGCCTTCAGAGCCTCTGTAGAGGCCAAAAAGACCGAGAGCCGATACATTACCCGCCCGCACAATTTCTTGGCCTCTGGGGGCTATAAAACGGATTGGGGAAATATCGATAAAAAACCGGATGACCCTAACGATAGATCAAGCGTATATAAAAATCTCAAAAAAATAACTGTGGAGGTGTGAAATGAGAAATTGTTTTGGCAAAGAACCATTTTTAAATAGCGATTGTATGTCCTGTGATGACAAATATCAATGTAGGGCTATCACTTGCGATAATAAACTGATAGATTATGCAGAATGCCCCTCCGATTGCATTGCAATCTGCAAAAAAGAATCCCATTGCACTTTGGTAAAAAAGAAAAATTTTAAATGTGAACATTGCCTAAATAGTGATAAATGCGATAAGCCTCCTGTATGTTATGGACAATGGGAGAACCAAAACTCGTGCGAATGTGAAAAAAACTATTCGAACTGTATGTTTTATGGTGATTGCGTAAAATATAACAGGTCTTTAAAGGCTAATACACTTTTAGATAGCAGAAAAGAAAGAAAGGAAAAACTTTTAAAAGCTATCGATTGTTATGCAGGATCAAGATATTTATGTGCTAAAATATCAGATTTTAATTTAAGTATGACTTATCCAATTTATAAAAGCATAAAAAACAAAATGAATGCTTTTATATATGGCACGGCTGGTACAGGTAAAACGCATTTGACAGTAGGATTTTATAGATTGTTTTACAAAATCCCTTATATGTCAGCACCAAGGGCTGGTTTTGTAAAATCTAATTCTTTGTTAATAGAAATAAAGGATACTTTTAGAAACAATTCAGAAGAATCAGAAATAGGCATTATTGAAAAATACTCTAAATATTCTGTTCTTTTCATAGATGATGTTGGATCAGAAAAAGTTACTGAATGGGTTCTTTCTGTTTGGTACGAAATAATAGACGCAAGGTACTCAAGAGAAAAGCCCACAATATTCACAAGCAATCTTACTCCAGAACAAATATTTAGCGTTTACGGCGAAAGGTTGGCATCAAGGATATTGTCGGGAATAATGTTTGAAATTAAGGGCAAAGACAGAAGACTACAATAAAGGAGCATTAAAATGAGTTTTATTTTAAGAGGCAAATTACCGACACTAAAGATGTGCGACAAGTGCGGAGAGATGAGAGAGATAGAGTACGCCCTGCACCACAGTACGCACATAGCCATCCACCGCCGAGGCGATTCGGCACGGCATCTGTGCAGGGCTTGCTATGAGGAGGAGGCGAGATGAGAATTTTAGTTGCTTGCGAGGAAAGCCAAGTTGTAACCATAGGCATGAGGGCTTTGGGGCATGAGGCATTTTCGTGCGATATCGAGCCATGTTCTGGTGGCCATGACGAGTGGCATTTACAGACATCAGTAGTGCCATTGTTAAAAATGGATTGGGATATGATCATAGCTTTTCCTCCATGTACTCACTTATGCGTATCTGGTGCAAGACATTTTAGTAAAAAACAAGACGGCAGACAATCTGACGCAGTCTCATTTTTCAAATTGTTTGCATATAATAAGTGTAAGATGATATGTATTGAAAATCCTGTTGGAATCATGTCAACAGAATGGAAAAAACCTTCACAAATAATTCAGCCTTGGCAGTTTGGACATGAATGCACAAAAACTACTTGCCTATGGCTGAAAGGTCTGCCATTTCTTAAACCTACAAAAATTGTCGGTAATGGCGATTTTGTCGAGTTTGAAAGCGGGAAGAGGATGGGAAAATGGTTTGCTGAATCTTTTGGGCTATCTCCAAAAGAAAGAGCCTCTGTAAGATCAAAAACATTCCAAGGGATAGCCGATGCAATGTGTAAACAATGGGGAGCAATCGAAAATGGATTCCACGAAGAGCAGTTAGATATTTTTACACAGGAGACGAAATGAGGCTCAAAATCGAAATCGGGCTATTCCGATGGACAGTATATGTCCATTTTGTTAGCGACACCGCCCAGGCATATGCACGGCTCTCCGGCAAAACGGAGGACATGACCGATGCCGAAGCGATCACCTATACCGACCGCTCCACGCTGACCACGCATATCATACTGCGCCGAGAGCCATCCTGCGAGGCCATAGCGCATGAGGTGATGCATACAGCTGATGATCTGCTCTCGACCTGTGGCATACACCTATGCTCTGGCACAGAGGAGGTATA
>CAJBRY010000254.1 GCA_903958085.1 uncultured Geobacteraceae bacterium | reverse complement strand
TGCACAATGTTCAGTCAAAACATTAATGATTTAAGGCTAGTATGAGAATCCAACTGAATATTGTGACAATAGCATTTTACGAATTTGAATCTATTCTCTTCAATTCTATGGCCTCTGCCTTCATTGCATTTATTTCAAGTTTAAACTGTTCTCTGAGACCAAAGAAATATGATTTTTGTTTAAACATTTCATCTATATCATCAAGGAATTTTTGATTTTTGAGCGCAGATATTGCGCCGCAACGGTAACGTTCCCACAAAGCATTTAGCTGATCTTCTTTACTCACATACTTACATGTGTACCACTCATCAAATACTAAATACCAATAAAGTCTAAGCGCTCTTTCTTCTCTTTTACTTGGAATCCAATCTCCTTTATTAATGCCCGCTCCAAACATTTTTTGTATCGCTCTCATTTCGGACTGAAAATGAATGTGCAACTCAACAATGTGAATTTCAGTTTGTTTTTTTTGTTGTCGCTTGGTTAAGAAAAATTGGAGTCCGACAAAAATAATGCCACACGCAGTTATTACATTTGCGAACGCTGACACCCAATCTGGTTTGAAAATCATTGTATGCCTCCTTTTTTTGCTTACGTTATGTCAAACTTTACTCCGATTCTTTCTGATGGAATGGGTTTATAAATTTCACTCCGGTTTGCTCAATATCACGAACATTGCGTGTTACAAGTACATGACCATGAACCATTGCAGTTGCCGCGATCAGTCCGTCTATAACGGAAACTGGATCAGGCACACCAAATCGCCCCCACTGCTCGGAAATTTCATTGGTAATAGGCAAAATCCGGTCTCCAGTATTTTGCAGTACTTCGTTAAGCCACTTTTCCAAACTTTCAGCAGATTTAGTGTCTCGGCGGCGTAACAGCTCAATTCCGTGACGAACTTCTCCTATTACCAAAGTTGAAAGATAAATATCCTCTGCCGGAACAGCATCAAACCATTCTCGTACATTCTTATCCATCTTTGTACCTTTGCGAAGCTCCGAAATCACATTCGTATCAATCAAAAATCCCACGTTTCGCCTCCGCGACCAAAATCACGCTGTCTGGCAAAATCATTATCATTGCCAACATCGGGCATGTTCATCAAAAGTGACTTGAATGACCTTGGTGCTGGCTTTGGCTGTTCGTAAAGTGGCCATATAATTATCTCCACTTTTTTGTGATGAAGTTCTATCGGTAGTTCAAACATTGATGGCGCATCGTTGAGTATTTGACGGAATGGCTGCATAAAATGTTACCTCTCTTTCAACTCAGATTATGTTTATTCGCAGTGTAACATGACTAAGTATATATTTAAAAAGTTTGTAGGCAAACAACTCCGCTCCATTACGTCCTTCCGTTGCCTAAACCGGTCTAACTCCCGCTTGCTATGCTCACCGAACTGAAAGACAAACAACGCGGAGACCAAGGAAGATGCTCCGGTGGTCTGGCGGAGAACTGTTGCGTCCGGCTGAACTGATGGAGCGCGCGTCATCGTAGTAGTTGCCGCCACGGGTAACGCGGCGGGTGCCCGATGATGCACCCAGTGGGTCGGTTGCTGCCCCTGTTGAATAATCGTCAAACCAATCTTGACACCACTCACTTACATTGCCGTACATATCGTGCAATCCCCAGTTATTGGCCTTTTTCTTCCCCACTGGTTCTGTCCCACCACGATCACGGCTACCAATGTACCAAGCATATTCTCCCAGTTCTGTTTCACTATCGCCAAAAAAGTATGTACCGGTAGAGCCAGCACGACAGGCATATTCCCATTCCGCTTCAGTTGATAGCCTGAATGTGCCTTTGCCAGATGCATTGAGCCGTTTGATAAATTCTTGGCAATCATCCCATGATACCTGTTCCACAGGACGATCTGCTCCATTAAATTTGCTTGGGTTGGTTCCCATTACAGATTCCCATTGCTCTTGAGTAACTGGGAATTTTCCCATATAGAAATCTCGGCTGATGGTTACCTGATGAATAGGAGCATTTACAGTATTTCCCATCATAAAAGTTCCTGCTGGTATTGAGCAGAAGTCAAATTGCACGATCGAGGCTTTTGTCACATTGCGTTTATTTGTTACAGTCCGTATCTTTGTCTGATTTTCTGTTACAGCCTTGCTAAACCAACCTGCGGGTTTGACAACCACTACTTCCTGATATGATTCCTGCTCCTGATAGGATTCCTCTTCCGTTCTTTCTGTTTCCAGGCTGATCCTGATCGGCAGGCGTTTTGCCTCAGCAATTACTTGATCCAGATATTGAATAACTGCCAACATATCAAGCAATGGCCAGTTTGCGCCTTTGGCTACAAAATCTTCAAACTGACTAACAGCATTATTGTCTTTACCTTCGGGGCTCAGTTCAATAATCTTTTTTATTTGTTCCAACGCTTCCCGTACTTTTGGTACTGTCTGACGATATTTCTCTTTCCGCATGGCATCAAGAAAACCACATAGCTTATCGTCATGTCGCTGAAAATCACGATCGCCAGCAGCTTTAAGAGAATAGAACCTGTCTATATCTATCGCTTTTCCCAGTATAGGCAATGCAGAATCAACTTCACCAAGCGCCATGCGTACCTTGGCTGCCTGAAACAACGCCTCGCCCAGATTTGGGTTGATAGCCAAGGCTTTTTCGGTAAGAGCAAGGCCATCCTTCATTTTGCCCTGACAATAAGCGGCCCAACCGGCAGATAGAAACGCTTTAGCAGCATGTTCAGGAAAATCAATTTCAGCGTAACGGGCAGCTGCCTGAAAAGATTGTTCGGCATCAGCCAGAT
Organism: uncultured Geobacteraceae bacterium; assembly: GCA_903958085.1. Lineage (GTDB taxonomy): Bacteria > Desulfobacterota > Desulfuromonadia > Geobacterales > Pseudopelobacteraceae > JACRCG01. Next base: position 8,819 of record CAJBRY010000254.1, on the reverse strand, counting down.
TGATAAGCGACGGGTCACACCCAACAAAACCAAGTTGTACTGTCCCTTTCAACTGGTGAAAGCGCCATTCCAGCTTATAGCCAGAAGATGCTTGATCGCCATGAATTGACTTGTCTATGGCTTCGATACAGTCTGCAAAGAGTTTTCGCCTAAGTGCATCACGGGCAATCTCGTACTGTTCATAAGCGGCTGTTTGGGCAGGTGTTTTTGCAATTTGGATCAACTCTGCAAGTGAATCATTCATCCGCCCCATTGAGGCGATCATCTGTCCAAAACCCCAGTGAAAGGTGGCGTTAAGCTCGGATATACCAGACGAAATTTCCTGCATGTCGTATGAAAGGCGGGAAAAACCCTTCTGCATCGTGGAGGATAATTCGCCAAAACCTTCATTCATGGCGTCGCTAATTTGTCCAGCAGCAATCTCTGTGGCACGGATATTATCGGCTGCCAACGCCTCATTGGAGGCGATCACGTCACGAGTCTGACGAGAGATGTCCATGGACAGCCGTTGACCTGCATCGCGTGTGGCTGTGGTGATGTCATCCACAAATTCATGAGCTACAATATAGTCAACGTAATTCAGTTTACTGCCGAACATTGGATATCCAGATGCCATAAATGCCTCCTCAAATTTTGATTTTTCTGGTGGTGGTTTTTTTAGTTCAACTACTTATTGACCGGCCTGGAAAAGCTCCTTATATAGGTAGCCGGTTGCTTATATAAGTGATTTGTTCCCTATATAGGCAATCAGCTAAGTTGCTTATATAGGTAGTTTCTGACGTTTTTTTACTTATCCGGTAAGTTACTTATATAGGGAGCTTGTTGCCTGTATAAGTAGCCTGGCTCACTTGTCTCTGGTTCCTTATATAAGCAGCCAATCACAGTCTTCCAGTTGCTTCAATCTGGCAGTATTCTCTCTTCCAGTTTGCTGTCACCACGAATCGAACCATATAAAACATGCCAGACCTTCTTCTCATGATCCCACTTCCCGCCTGCAACTTTCAGTCTGTCGCGAAGTAGATTCTCTGCAAACGACACAACCACAGCGACGACATCTTCGTTACGGTATCGCAAAGAAGCCTTAACGACCGATTCTTCAACGATAATTTCAACTGTCTTCAAGCGAACACCACGTTTTTCATCGTATCTATACCGGACGCAAAGCAGAGAGTCACCGTACTTTTCATGAAGTCGCTTCGTGCCTTTCTGCCCCGGCTTCAAATGGGTTTGAGTTTTCATGTCTTTCAGCATGGTGTCCATATCTCTGCTAACATTAGAAAAATACTCGAATGTATACAAATTCTTCGATAAGCTGTAAACATAATTATCAAAGAGAGGGCTAATTTAATGCTTCAAATACCAACCCTACTTTTCAGAAGTATCGGGTAATCTTTAGAATAACTACTACAACTGTCTACATACAGCGAATCATTCATGACGCACGATTGCTATAGGAGATTATTAACTCATGACACCACACACCCGCATATATCTCATTCGTCACGGTCAGGTTGAAGGTTTTGACTCTCCTCGCTACAACGGACAGGCCGACGTCCATCTCACAGAATACGGCATTAAGCAGTACCAGAACCTCAAAGAGCGTCTTGCAAGCGAAAATATTTCTGCCTGCTATACAAGCGACCTGACCCGCTGCACAACCGGAGCGGAGACTATCTGCAAGGCATTCGGGCTCTCTCCGATTGCCCATAGCGAACTACGCGAATTGAATATCGGAATATGGGAAGGACTGACCTGGCGGGAAATACAGTCAAAATGGCCGGAAGGGTGGCAGGCACGGCTGGCAGATCTGGTGAATTATCGCGTACCGGAAGGGGAGAATCTTCTGGATGTCGAAGCGCGTGTTATGCCGGTAATAAATGGGATCGTGGAACGTCACCGAGGGGAGGAAGTCCTTGTGACAGCACATGGCGGGGTCAATCGCATCGTGTTACTTAATGCCATTGGAGCGCCGTTGGCTGGAATGTTCAATATTGAGCAAAGTTTCGGCTGTCTGAATATTATCGATTATTATGCCGATGGCAGGGCAACTGTTAAGCTGTTGAATGGGTAGCCCACTTTATTTCAAAAAGAATCTGATCGCAGATGTTACAATATCGAAGAGATCCGGATCGGAATTTTTCAATGTGCCTCCGAATAATCCATAACCGGAAGGCTCCTGATATAGGCCGCCGGATGCTAACGCGGCAGAATCTCCACCCCGTTTTTTTCGTTCCAGTTCGCGTATTTCAAGCTTTCTCTGTTGTTCCTCTTTTTCCTGCTGCAGAAGTTTGCCCCCTGCCTTCATCCACTCGAACAGGCTGTTCAGTTCACCACCATCGAGCCATACGCCGTGCTCTTTGCAACGGTCAATAATAACTCCACTGTTTGTTCCGAAATTCACCCTGTTCATTATGTTGCTGCAAACCGGACATTTGATGTAAAACGCCCCCTGTTCACTGTTCTTTTTCAAAGATTTGAAGGCCTGTAGCTGACTTCTATTTATTGTAAATACATTTGAAACTGTGGCTTCCAGCAGCGCCTCAAGTTCGTTAGGATCAAAAAACAGCCCAAGACATTCATCGCAGCGCTCAATAAGAAACTTGCCCTTTATATTTAAATCAATTGTTTTAAGCCGGACATTGCAACGAGGACAAATCCGCACCGATTCGAGTTCATGTGTCGTAAAGTAATGAATCCCTTTTAGATCGGTGTCATTGCGACTGCCACAGTATGTGCAAACTATTGAATCGGCCGGAAGTGGTGCAGAGCAACTAGAACATTGTGCCACAATGCCTCCTTAATTCGGAGAAAAATTTATAAAGCTTGAAAAAGCGCATAAGCTCAAACCATTTCAAAAAGCTTGGATCAGTCCATCGGGTTGCATGTTAGCGTGTCAGTTTGCCATTAGTAGCAATAAAGGAATAAGTGCTTTCTTCAAAGCACATCTTCTTCATTTTTGCATCTATGTCAATCTCAAAAGGAAGACTCGTTTATAGATAAAGAGCGCCGATGACACTGTAAGGGGCCGGATAGGTCTCAGTATGCTTACTACAGACAAAAACAGATCTAATCGCAGTCACGCCTATCGCCATCTCCAGGCCAGCATTACCCTTGACAAAATTTCTTGCAGGAGTTAGAAAAACGACTCTTCGGGATGTAGCGCACATGTATTTGACTCATCTGCTCTACGATTTGAATTGTGCTTGTTTTATGTCTAGTTCCCTGTAATTAATGCGTCTTGTGTTTGACACATTTTATCATGTGGTCGTTGCTTCGACCCCAACGCGACTCACCAAGCAATTCGAGGGGTTACAGTTGATTCTGTAACTCCTCTTTTGTTTTTATTACGATTTTATTGTCAATTTGAATGAGGTGTCTGCCATGAGGGCAGGAGGAATCGTCTAAATGCAGATATTTACTCCGTTTATAAAACTGGATAGCTTTCTTAAAGCGGAAAATGCCGTTTCTTCTGGCGGTGAGGCAAAAATGATGATTGCTGAGGGATATATTTGCGTTAATGGTGAGGTTGAACTTCGCAGGGGTAGAAAATTGTATCCCGGTGATATGGTCGTCTTCGGTAAAAGAAAGTTCCTGGTGGAGTCAGTATGAAAAAAAAACTTCTGGGGTTGCTCTTCTCAGCATTATTTGCTGTATCAACGGTCTCGTCCTCTTTGGCTGCATTCAATCTGGAGGTTCCAGCAGAACCATGGGATGAATATCGTATTCAGTTTAAACAATACTCGAAATTGTTACTCGCTTCATACGACAGGGCATTTGCTGATGATTACGAAGGAGCAATTCGTGAGGTGAACAAGGCCATTGAATTGCTTCCGGAAGAAGGGATCGGTTTTGCTGAGCGCGGCAAGTATTATCGCATGATAAACAACACGACTCAGGCTGATAAAGACTTTAAGACGGCAATAACTCTTTTTGACCATGCCATTGAGAGATATCATCCGACTGCTGATAACAAACAGAAACAAAATGTGGCAACTAAATTCAATCCCACCGATGCGAGCCGCTTGGTGGCAACGCTCCGCTATCAACGTGGTGAAGCGAATTTCAATTTTGAATATTATAAACAGGCAAGCGATGATTATGCCGCTTCGTGCCAAGGGGGACATACTGCAGCTTGCTCAAGAATATGGGATGTAAAGTCGATGGAGAAGCGTGGGCTTCAATGGGTACCGTTAGTTGCACGTCAGTTCTACGACAGAAAGCGGGTAGAGCGTTCCTCCCCTACAGTTGTTAGAGTCTGGGTGCGTCGGGAAGACCCACAACCGGTTCAGCCGGAGAGCGGAACTGAAAATTATATTCAACAGCACATAGAACTGAATTGTTCGACTCTCGAATTCCGTTTGATTGAAGCGCTCGTAATATCAAACGGGAGTCAGCAGATGACTGAGAAGGTTATAGGTTCAGTTTTTACCAAGCCAACCATTGGCAGTGCCATAAGCAAGCTGTTAGCAATTCAATGTTCTCACAATCGGTAAATACTGTTTGATTCCCCATTCAAATAATTTGACTTATACGGTGGTTTAAAATTAGAATGCCACACTTTTGTGAGCAAATTTACACGCCTTTGAGCGTTTCTTAGGAGAAATAAAATGAACATGAGATTTCTTGATGCCTGTTGGGGCAAGCCGGTGGATCGGACTCCAGTATGGCTTATGCGCCAGGCAGGACGATATCTTCCAGAGTATATGGCTGTTCGTTCTAAATGCACTTTTCTCGAGTTGTGCAAGACACCCGAGCTTGCAGCGGAGGTAACGATTCAGCCGGTTGATATTCTTGGGGTTGATGCGGCAATTATGTTCTCGGATATTCTTACTCCGGTTGAGCCTATGGGGATGAAGCTTGACTTCGTCCCGGGACCGGTTTTTGAAAGTCCGATTCGCAGTATGTCGGATGTGGAAAAACTCCGTATTCCTCAAATGGAGCAGGATGTACCGTATGTGCTTGAAACAATAAAAATTCTCCGTCGAGAGTTGGCCGGGAAAGTGCCGCTGATCGGTTTTGGGGGTGCTCCGTTTACTTTGGCTTGTTATATGGTTGAGGGAAAGGGCTCCAAAGATTTTGCACAAATCAAGCGAATGATGTACGCCGCTCCCGAAGTATATAGCGCTTTGATGGAGAAAATAACCTCCATGAGCATTGAGTACCTGAATGCACAGATCAAGGCCGGTGCGCAATGTATTCAGATCTTTGATACTTGGGGCGGCATTCTTTCTCCAGCAGATTATGAGCGTTATGTCCTGCCGCACACAAACAGGCTGATTAACGGCCTGAACCGTATGGAAACACCGGTCATCCATTTTGTTAAAGGCTCCGGCTCAATGCTCGACACTGTAAAAAAAGCTGGCGGTGACGTTATGGGTCTGGATTGGCATGTAAATCTGGGGGCTGCACGGGATTTATTGGGTTCACAGATGGCGGTGCAGGGGAATCTTGACCCGACCGTGCTTTATGCGACTCGTGAAATTATTGAACGTGAAGTTAAACGGGTACTTGATGAAAATGCTGACCGTCCAGGACATATTTTTAACCTTGGGCATGGCATTCTGCCTACTGTTCCACCTGAAAATGCCAAATTCATGGTTGAATGCGTTCATAGATTGTCGCAAAAATAGCTGCGAGGGCTTAATGTCTATTTCACTTAAAAATTTTGTTATTTTTGTTTCCGATCTTGCTAAAGCAAAATCTTTCTATGTAGATCTTCTAGGGTTGCCAGTTGCCGGTAAAAGCGAGATGCTGATGGAATTTTTTCCTGGAACCGCCACAACGCTTGGCGTATCCCTTGCGCTGCACGAAGATGCGCGCAATCTTGTTGGCAGGCATACTGGAATTACACTTAAGGTGGAAAATATTGCCGGGATTTGTGAAACGCTAATAAAAGGCGGAGCACATTTTGTGGAACCACTTGAATCAAGTCCTTGGGGAAAAATGGCTGTAGTGCAGGATTTTGACGGCAATATGATAGCGCTGGTGGACAGATAGTGCCTAAAGTCTATTTTGAATTGATGCTTCAGGTATTTCAAAGCCACTTTACGGGTTGATGGCTGTGCGTGGACATTTCCTGCTGATATTGTTGATAATTTATTTTTTTTGTATGGATTCTTCAGAGGGATGGGCAGCACCTCCGTTGCGGATGCGACCATATACAGGGGTAGGACTGGTTGCTTTTTCAAATTCAGATGGTTCTTCTGGTCGAAATTTACAGTTACAGTTGTACGATGAACCTGGACTTACAAGAGTTGGAGTGTTTGATGGCACCAACTTATCAGTGAATGAATGGATTTTTGGGCGGCAGGATACTCCGGTCCCGCTCATAGTATCTGCTCAAAAAGGCAACTGGTTAAGAGTATCTTATGACGATGCCGGCAGGGAAGCCTGGATTGAGCCGCAGAATAAAGGACGCTTTCAGACATGGGAGCAATTTTTGAAGTTGCAACCAGGTCACATGCTACCTGGCCTACAGCCGCAGCTATATGAACTTCTGCAGAAACCGGGAAAGAAAGTGATTTCTACACTCTCTCCAAAGCAGGTTTTTAAAGTTCTTAAGCTTGATGGTTCATGGGGGATGGTTCTAACGGATCAGGCTCAGATTGGGTGGTTGCGTTGGCGTGATGATGATTCTCGCCTTACGATAGGCACCGGAAATAATTGAATCGCTATTTTACCAATATAATTGTTCGAAATATCAAGCCTTTGAGGTGTGTAAATGAGAATTGAACTTGTCCCGCCAGGAACTGGCGAGCTGACTTACGAAATCAGGAATATTGTCAACGTGGCAGAAAAACTTCAGAAATGCGGAGTCAAGATCAATTGGGAAAATATTGGTGACCCGATTGTCAAAGGCGAGATCATTCCTGAGTGGATGAAGGAAATTGTTGCTAAAGCGGCTATGGATAACCGCACATGGGGCTATTGTCATACTCGTGGAGTTTTGGAAACCCGTGAATTTATCTGTAATACAACAAACAGTCGTGGCGGGGCGCAGATCACTCCGGATGATATAATTTTCTTCAACGGGCTTGGCGATGCAATTGCTAAAATATACGGTTGCCTGAGATCGGAAGCGCGTGTTCTTATGCCGTCCCCATCTTATACTACCCACACTCTGGGTGAGATCGGGCATGCACACTCCGCACCGTCGCTTTTTTGTCTGAACCCCCAAAATAACTGGTATCCAGATCTGGAGGATTTGAGAAATCATGTTCGCTACAATCCGAATATCTGTGCGATTATGCTGATCAATCCGGACAATCCAACCGGCATGGTTTACAGCAAGGATATGTTAGAAGATATCGTTGAGGTTGCGCGGGAAAACGACCTGTTCATAATTGCCGATGAAGTATATATCAATATTGTTTATAACGGTAAAACTACCGTGCCGATCAGCGATGTAATCGGGGATGTCCCTGCAATTTCCTTGAAAGGAATTTCCAAAGAATTCCCCTGGCCCGGGTCCCGCTGTGGCTGGATTGAGGTTTATAACGGCCAGAAGGATGAGTGCTTCAGGAAATACATCAACCATATTCTCACAGGCAAAATGAATGAGGTCTGTTCGACTACTCTGCCACAGACGGTTATACCAGAAGTAGTTAGGCATCCAGAATATTTTGCTTATCTGACTCAGCGAATTGCAAGCTACGAACGAATGAGCAACATAACTTTTGATTGCCTCAGTCAGGTTCCGGCATTGCAGGTTAATCGGACTAATGGCGCGTTTTATATGGCTGTGGCATTCAAAGATGGCTTACTGAACAACAGTCAGACGATTCCCATTGCCAATCGTGAAGTTAGAGACCTGGTTGATGGTTTGATAGGCCAGCCTGGAGTTTCTCCTGATAAGCGTTTTGTTTATCAAATACTCGCATCAACCGGAATCTGTATCGTACCGCTCTCATCATTTTCTACACCACTTCAAGGATTCCGTGTTACGTTGCTTGAGAAGGATGAAAATGAATGCCGTAGAATCTACAATACTTTATCAGAAAAAATCGTGGAGTATGTGGCATCATAATCCCTTAAATCCATATTAGATATCCGGCTGAAAAATATGCAATACAAGGCGATATTTGGAGACTTATTTTTATGAAAAAAGCATTGTTGTTGGCAACAATGATTTTAGGACTAAGTTCCGTATCTGTTTATGCAGAAGGTTCTTATGTTGGAGCAAATATTGGACTTGCTGTTTATCATGGCAGCAAAACAACAGAAACTGACGAAACATCCACTCTAAAATATGATATGGGTTCTGGTGTAGATATCGCACTGGGTTATGCGTTTAATCGGAATTTCAGCGTTGAGGCCGAGTTTAGTTATAGATCCGCAGATTGGGACAAAATGAATGGAATCAGCATTCCTGCTCGATATGGTGTGCCTGACTTGGCAGTTGGCACAGATGTAATGAGCTATATGGTGAACGGTTACTACAATATTACGCAGTTAGCCTATGCTGTAACACCTTTTGTTGGTGCAGGTGTTGGAATGATCAACGCCGAAGTTTCATATTCAGTTCCCGGATTTATCGAGAGCAAAGATGACACCGTCTTTGGATATCAAGTAATGCTTGGGGGGAGTTACCCAATAAATCGGAAAGTCAACATTAATGCTGGCTATAAATATCAGATGACAGCAAGTGATTTAAAGGGAAGTCTGAAGGGAAATACTATTGAGTTTCCCTACAAAAGCAGCACTTTCCTTTTTGGCGCACGTTACAATTTCTAGCGAATCAGCAAAGACCGACTATTTAAATCGAACTCACGCTTTTTTATCAATATCTTCACTCTTGGGCTTAATCTCAATTTCATCTT
>CAJBRY010000253.1 GCA_903958085.1 uncultured Geobacteraceae bacterium | reverse complement strand
CCTTCGACGGAAGCGGCGATGAACATGGATTGAAGCGAGCGCATAATGTTTTCTCTCTGTTTATGCCCCTATTATAACACCGTGATTGAGCTTGTGTGTGAATCTTTTGTGACAGTAAAAAGACTTGCCCATAGGGGGGTTTCGAGACATGGATTTTGACACAAACGCCTGCACCCCACCGCACGCGGTATACTCTATTAAAATTCCCAACTTAGGTGTTAAGTATATCAAACTCCGGCACAATTGTCAAGAACTTTCCCACCCCCACCGAAAATTTATACCTTGACAACATGCCCTAAACCGACTATAATTCGAATTATGCTTACAAGAATTTCCCCCGAAGGTTTCGATATTGCAAATGCGTGGCTGCAGTATGGCACGATTGCCGAAACAGCTCATGCTCTGCAAGTCACTGAAAGTTCAGTTGTCACCGCACTAAAGGAGCCTACGATTAAATCCTATCTTGATAGTGTTTATCTGGATATGGGTTATCGTAATCGCAATAAACTTGGTGCTCTGCTGGATAAGATTATCGATATTAAAATCCAAGAAGCCGAAGATTCAGAAATGTGGACTAGTAAGGATATTATTGATCTGATCACGCTAGCTCACAAGATGCGTATGGATGAAATTAAGGCCACTGCCACAAACAATACAACCGTCAACGTTGCAAACTTCAATGAAGGTAGTAACTATGGCAAGTTAATGGAGAAATTAATAAATGGATGAAATTAAAGAAGTTGCACCTAAGCCAGCCCCAGTTGAACTAACCGCAGACGAAATCAATGCTGCACAAATCGCTGCGGCGAAGGCCGCTGGTAAGGAATACCAAGGTAAGGTCTAATGCAAGTCTGGGAAGCCCTGCGTAGCGAACGCCGCAGAGACTTTGCCTTAGGCTCAGTAATTGGTGGTGGGGTGGTCATGACCATCCTAGCTTTCTGGATTACTTGGTTTCTACGAGACGCCAACGCAGTATATATATTTAACATTGCCGTTGGCGCGTTAATCAATATAGCAATAATTTTCACAGGCATACTAGGCCTACTAGTAAAGAGGAGACTATCGGTTTCACGAACAGAGTTATCTGTTTCTGACTTCGACGAAAATGCAAGTAAGCCGAGCGAATGTAACGAGCGACCGAATCCAGGAGGACCTACCTAATGCCTTCTTGCGGTTGCCAATCACAAAATACTTAGAAGTAATCGGAGTTGTTCCGATTGCACCACAGATAGCACTAGTTAACGCGGTGAACCGATATAGATTCGTGTGCGCCGCGTTATCTCGGCGTGTAGGAAAGACTTATATCTCGAACATTATTGGCCAGGTAGTTGCTTTAGTACCTGGTTCCAACGTTCTGATTATGTCGCCTAACTACTCTTTGTCGCAGATTTCTTGGGACTTACAACGCGAGCTGATTCGTAAGAATGGCCTTGAAGTCGTTGTAGACAACAAGAAAGACAAAGTAATCGAACTTTCGAATGGTTCGACGATACGCATGGGTTCGATCAATCAGGTGGATAGCTCGGTTGGGCGCTCGTACGATCTTATCATATTCGACGAAGCAGCGCTAGTTGATGGCAAAGATGCCTTTGAGCGCGCACTTCGTCCAACTCTTGATAAACCAGGTTCAAGAGCAATCTTTATTAGCACACCACGTGGTAAGACGAACTGGTTTGCTGAGTACTATGAACGTGGCTTTTCAGCCGACTTCCCAGAGTGGTGCTCGATCAAAGCGACTTATAAAGACAATCCTAGAATGGCTGATAGTGATATTGAGGAGGCTCGCAAGGCGATGTCTCCAGCACTGTTTGCTCAGGAATATGAAGCCGACTTCAATACGTATGAAGGACAAATTTGGAACCTTCTAGACAAGCATATCATTGGAAACTCTGAATGCACGACGACTATACCGGACCGCGACGATATGGATATTATTGCTGGACTGGATATGGGATACAAAGATTCAACCGCATATGTTATTGTGGGATATGACTTTAAGCGCGAGCTATTTTTCATCTTAGATGAATACAAAGATAACAAGAAGGTAACATCACAATACGCTGCTGCGATCACTGAAGTGAATGCGCGCTGGGACCCTGACTTTATCTTTATTGACTCGGCAGCGGCGCAGACAGCTGCTGACTTAGCTTACGACTACGATATTAACACTTCGAAAGCCAAGAAGTCCAAGTTGGACGGCATTGGTTACGTAGCCTCTCTAGTTGAGGGGGATCGGCTCTATGTTGACCCGACATGTGTTGAAGTATTGAAATGCTTTGACGCCTATGCTTGGGACCCGAATCCGAACTTGATCACAGAGAAGCCTAAACACGATGATGCCTCTCACATGGCTGATGCACTGAGATACGCGCTCAAGGCCAATGCCGTCCACGGCCAGAGGAGGACGAACGCTGACAAGCGGAGAAGCGTCGAGATTGCGT
>CAJBRY010000252.1 GCA_903958085.1 uncultured Geobacteraceae bacterium | reverse complement strand
CATTGGTCCCGGATACTTCTTACCCATGAAGCACAAAGAGTCCTTGCTTTATTTCCGCTTTCGCCGCCGACGATCACGCCGTCAAGCTTCGGAAAACCATCAATCATACCATCTGACCACGGATCAAACCGTTTGCCATTAAGGCAACTTTCCCAACTGCCCCACGCACCGCCGTGCTCTGTTTCCCCGGTCTCGTGGATTCCATTCAAGTTCACCGGCCCCACCATCGGTTCCAGTGAGATAAAACGCTTCGCGGCTGGGGTGTGCATCAAAAAGGGTATTCGTTCGTCAGCTGTCTGTTGATCCTCGACCGACACGCCGCAAATAATCCACGGGACCGTGGCAAAAAAGACCCCGAGGAATTTATCCACTTCTTTTGCCATGTATGTCTGCATACGTTCGGGACGCTTTGTGAGAAAAATATATGTGTGCTGTGGGTTTGCAAAAGCGCACTCCATGATCTTATCAACCCAAGCAAACGGCACCGAATCATGAAAAAGGTCGCCCATTGAAGAAATGAAGACCGTTCTATGTTTCCGCCACTTGTACGGCTTTTCCAGCTCGGAAGCGACAAAAGCAGTAGTCCCGTTCCATTCGCCCTTGATTATGCCGTTTCGTTCCACCCCGATCACTTCTTGGTACTGATTGAAGCCCATGCAGGCCAACCGGCGCGCCATGTTCTCAGCGTAGCAGTTCTGACACCCCGCGCTGATCTTGGAGCATCCCACAACCGGATTTATCGTTTCATCGCACCATGATATTTTAGTGCTCATGGCTGCACCTCTTCAATTGTCCATTCGTGGTTTGGATCAGGGACAAAACACAGAGCAATTCTCCAGTCCCACCCATCGGACATGCCGTGGCCTGTATCGATCATGTTGTGGACAACTGGTGTACTTGCCTTGACAAGCCATCCACCAAATATTTTTGATCTGTCGTGGTGATCATCGATCTGTTCCCATTTCATTTAGGCACCCCCAGGAGTTCGGGGTTTTCGTAGATGTTGCCGATGACTTCGCAATCACGTCCACACTTTACGTAATCTCGGAAACCGGCTTTTTCATAGGTAATCTGGAAAGTAAAATTGCCGTCTGCGTCAGATGATAAATTGCTATGATCGAGGATGCCAAAAAGCGTATTTCCAAAATTACCGCCAACATCTTTCACTTGATAAATCCAGAAGTGCTGTCCTCTTGTGATTTTGTAAATGTCACCTTCGTAAATATCTTTGCCGTTCTTGTCGCAGAGTCCAGTGAACTGCATAGGAGCGGAATATCCGCCCAAATAGACCTTGCCGTTAGCCGATGGGAAGAACATGCCCCACGCTTTACCTTCCGATAGTTCTCCGGTTGCGACAATCACGTTATCGAAGAACGTCATTTCGTTTACGCCTTTAGCAAACGCTCTGAATTTAATCTGTTTCATGGCGACACCTCTTCAATCCAGCAAGAGTCATCTTCTTCTTGGTTGAGAGGATTACCTTCATGGACACATGATCCGCATGGTGGACTTATGTGACAGGAGCAGTTACCATCAACGCCATACGATGCTTCAAATTGGTCGCGCATTTCTTGCGCTTCATCGGTGAGTATTCTCATGCCGCCCTCCGTCCGCGATTATCGCGCTGGAATTCTCGATCATGGAGAGCCTGACAGATGCAGTCCGCCAGATAAGGGCGAATCTCTCCACCTCTACGAGCATGGCCAATAGTCCGGACAGAGACACCGGCTGCCAATGCGAGGGCGTCGTTTGACGCACCCTTTAATTTCATTACAACCCTGAGTAGTGGCAGACGCTTCATAGCCGTACCCCTACTGTTTGCTCGATATGAAGACCGGCGTACTTTTCAAAACCGTTTGACTTGATAAATGCCTTCAAAGGGCCATCGCCAATTTTGACTATCGAAGCAACAGCACCAGGGTTGTTATCAATAAGCGCTTTCAGGAATGCAATTTGATTGGTAACGGTAACTTTCAACTCTTTTGCCTGGGTGATGTTCCCACTTGAAGTGGCAACGGTTTTGGCTACGACCGGTGCGACACTGACAGGAGCGGCATAAACGTTTTCCGCCTTCTCCATAAGAGACTCAGCCTTTTCGTCTTTGCCGGATTCCATGGCTTTGATTGCCTGGGCTTCAAGTTTCTCTCTTTCCTTCTTTGCTGCTTCTTCTGCTGCAATCTGAGCTTTGCGCTCGGCTTCCTTCTTGATACGATCCTGCTCCTGAACATAGACGTTCAATGTCTTGCGAACTATGTCCATGGCCTCAATAACGGGTGCGAGTTCGGCCTTTTTCTTCTCGTTTACAGCATCGTAAGCGGCTTTGGCGCTTACTCTCATTGGTTCAAAATAGTCGGTTATTTCCTTCTCGAGAGCCTTCAGTGCCTTACCTACTTCGGCAGCGGCTACATAAGAAGGTTCGTCGGTTATTACAAGACTCACAGCTTGCTCGTAAAGAGTAAGTGACTTCTGCTCAAGGATGTTTTCTGCTACTTCTGCATTGATTGGAATTATCTGTGCTTGTGCGCTCATTTATTTATTCCTCCATGAATTTATTGTTTGTGTGTTGTTTTTTACGCCTACTTGAATTGCAGGTTTTGTGGATAAATGAACCGCCATGAAAAATCATATTGTTTGGATTGTCGTATTCCTTACATCCGAAACACTTTCGCCATTCAGGATTTCCACATTCCGCTTCAGCTTTCATTCTGGTATGGTGCTGAGTATGTTCCGACCTTGTTGCAAAAATTTGTAAATTTTCTATATGGTTATCGTACTTAATCCCGTTAATATGATGCACTACGTTTTGCCTATCAAGCATCCGTCCAATATGGTTTTCAACAACAAGGATATGTTCGCCGACGTACCCGTATTTATCCGCTCTTGGGTGACTAATATTCATAATGCGAACGTAACCACTACACCCAAGCGTTTTTCCGCCTCTCCATCTATGGTTAAGTTCTCCTTTAGGTATTATTCTCTTTTGCTTGTTACCCCTTAAATGGTGTCCATGTATGTACCTCATGGGCTTGCCTTTTATTTTGCCTTTACTACGATCTGTTTCGGACGCCAGTGTCGTATTATTGCCACAACCACATTGGCAAAGTCCCTCGGGTATTAGACTCGTTTCCATGCAGAAACCTCCTGCCCTATCCAATAATAATCAAGCAATCTTCGAAATTTAGACCAAGCATCTTTTGTATTTACTCGGGTGCAACGATATGTCTCGTCCTGTCTTAATTCGAGGACGTAATGAGCATATTCTTTTACCCTTGCCCCTCCGTTTTTGACCCACAAGTTTTGTTGTGCAACTGTTTGGAGGGGATCAGTAAGCATATTGACTTTGCGGGTTTTTAATTCAATTATGGCTTTCCCATCCACAATAAGGTCGGGGATTCCAGCAAATTTCAAAGCAGGGTCGCCCATGGGAACCTCGACAATGAAATCAGATTTGCTAAATCCGAAATCTCTGAGCCACTGGCCGAAACCGGTAAGGGAAGGGCGCAGTGATTCGTCGAGGCTGTCGACATCCAGAGCATCTAGGCAGTCAAGCTCCACGACCTTGTGAACCGCGCTGCCATACGCACACGATGCTTTTAAAATGTGCTCTGGAACGGCGCTGAAATCGTATAAAGGTTTCAACACAGTTGTAATGCCTGGGACTATTATCCCGCCGATACTGTGTGTATGTGTCGATTCATCGAAGCGATATTCCTTAGAGGCCATGGCTACATGTCCTCGTCAGAGCGATAACCGATACACTCTTTGTTTGAGCAGAAGTCTCCGACAATTTCGCCACCACATTCAACGCAGCGGCCCGGTATTGAATTGGTTTGTGCATCTGCTTTAGTTTCCGTTTTTGCAACTTCTGCAATTTCTCCGGAGTCGATCAATTTCAGCGAAGGGTTGACTTCTGAAAACGGCAGGTCTTTCAATTCCTTGATTTTGTAATGGGCGCAGAATGACTCAACCGAAATGCCCTTGTTCTTGAGTTTGGCAAAGATCATCTTTCCCTGTGCCTCAGAGATGGTCCGGCCATCGGATTGTGGGGGAGGGGTGTTTTTAGATTCAGGCGCTTTTACTTCCGGCTTGCCTTGACGCTGCTGAGTATTTTCATTACCGACAAGCTCGTCGCGGAGTTCTTCTGAAAGATCCTCAAGATCCTGAACAAAAACGTCTGAGCAAGCGGTACAGGTAAGGGTAAGATCGATCTGCGCTCTTTTTTTAGCCATTTTAAGCACAGTATTGGCAAGATCAGCGAAGTTTGTCCGAACTTGCTGAACGGGTTTGGCCGGCTGTTCTTTCCAGCCTTTTTGCCATTTGACTCTGCGGCGATTTTCTAAAGTCGCCTCAAATTCTTCAGGACAGACAGCAGCTCTCCACATATACTTCTCTTCGTCAGTGGAGCATTCACCGATACCAGCTCCTACAATCTCTCCAGATGGTAAAATGCCTTGGCACGTTACGCGGTACCGGAAACAATCGTGAGTTGAAAGGTCTTCAACATGAGGATTCACAGCAATGCGGAATGTGAGTAACGCGGCCTCGCTGCCAGCTTTATAGAGAGATGGCTGTTTGCAACCTGGAATTATCCCGTAATGAGTCCCTTCTTTCATTACGGATTCCATGACTTTCCGAATCAAGCTCTTTTGAGCGAGAATCTGGTCAAGCGCCATGGGTAGGTTGATATTACTATTGTCGATTGTAGTTACTTCATTGCTCATATAATCACCTGTCCTTTTTAGTTATTTAGTATTCTGCAACCCACTCGACATCACTCAGCCCGAAAGACGCTGCTTTGGCTGTCCAGCAGTCAGTCTCCTGAGTCTCAAGGTAGTATTCACGTCCAGATGAAGGACAAAAACAGTTGAGGTATAAAAAAGGCTGATTTACACGGGGTAGGGTGAAGCTGATGATCTGCATCGGGTATCCGCATCCATCATCTTCAATACGATCAACAACGGTAAGGCCATCAAGTTCTTTGATTTTGATCTTGTCCAAACGTTCATATGCTACGCGGCGTTGCTCCATATTGGAGATGCTGAACACGTCGGCAGCCGACAGCTGACCGAACCGGACTGAATCAAAAAGTTTTCGATCAAAATTCACATCGTTGAGTTGGCAGATGATTTTTTTGTGCTGTAACGATAGGAGGTAATCGGAAGATTTATCATCGAGATAGATATAGCCGGAGACTTTGTCTGGGAACGTGACGGACGTAAGGCCGGTGCAACCCTGCATGTAGATAGAGCCGGTTTCCTTCGGGAACGTGACGGACGTAAGGCCGGTGCAACCCTGCATGTAGATAGAGCCGGTTTCCTTCGGGAACGTGACGGACGTAAGGCCGGTGCAACCCTGCATGT
>CAJBRY010000251.1 GCA_903958085.1 uncultured Geobacteraceae bacterium | reverse complement strand
CTTTAAATGTCTGGCTGGAAAAAAGATGCTTAATATAAGCGAGCAGGGTGATGTCTGTTTGTGCGAGATGCTTGCGGATCCGGCTCTTGGAAACCTGCGTGAATTCAATTATGTTCCGGGAAAAATTCTAAATCTTCCTGCAAGCATTGAGCGTCTTGAAAGAATTAAAAATAAAGGGTGCAACTGTCATTGGGATTGCGCTATTTATGGTTCTACTCTTTTCGGCGGGGTCGGCGGGTACAGAAAAATTATCTCAAATATGTTTTGAACGGTCAAATAATGAGCAAAATAATTCAATACAAAATAACGGTTATAATGCCGGCTCTTAACGAGGAACTTTGTCTTGCCGCCGGCGTTGCCAATGTATTGGAAGGATTTAAAAAATATTCTGTTGATGGCGAGTTGATCATTGTAAACGACGGCAGCAGTGACCGGACTTCACAAATTGCGGAAGATCTGGCAGGTATTCATGATTGTATTGAGGTTCTGCATCATGAAGAGCCGCAAGGCATAGGTTATTCATTTATGGATGGTGTGCGGAGTGCTAAAGGGGAAATGGTGGTATATGTCCCCGGCGATGGTGAAAATGATGCTGCTGAAATTCTGAGATATCTTCCACTTATGAATCATGTTGATATCGTAGTGCCTTTTGTCATAAACCGCGGCGTAAGGCCATGGCGTAGAAGAATGCTGTCATCAATGTTTCACAATATAGTGTCTCTTACCTCATCGCTTTCTTTAAATTATATGAACGGCAATGTGATTTATAGAAAGTCCATTTTGGACGGATTGCAACTTAAAAGTCGCGGATTTTTCTATCAGGCCGAGCTGCTTCTAAAGACTATTGGCAGTGGCTATTTATTCGCTGAGGTACCATATATTCAACTGAGGCGGATTGACGGAAGCTCGAAGTCAACGACAGTTTCATCACTGCTAGAAGTAGTCCGGGCTTACTGTTCGACGATGATGGATGTATATTTATCAAAAGGAGAAGACGTAAAGCTGGCTTCAGACAGTATAACTGCACGGAGATTGCGGGAAATGTCAAAGTTTATTTAAGGACAAGCGGGAAGGGTATGGAAGATATCAAAAAGTACGCAACTGATATCCGCAGAGAGATTATAGAAATGGCCTACCGCTCGGGAGGTCCACATGTTGGTTCTGCATTGTCCTGCGCCGATATTCTGGCGACTCTTTATTTCAGTGCTTTGCGTTTAGAGCAGTGGGAAGAACGTGATATTTTTATACTCAGTAAGTCGCATGCGGCAATGGCTTTGTATGCGACTCTTACCGTTAAAAAAATAATGTCGCCTCAATTGCTGGAAAAATACTCTCAGGATAATGGTTCGTTGCCGGCTCACCTTGATGTTATGACGGGACAGGGCATCGAATGTTCCGGCGGTTCGCTTGGGCATGGTTTCAATATCGGACTCGGTATGGCTTTTGGATTTAAAAGCCAGGCTTCAAACCGTCGTGTCTTTGCATTGATTGGAGACGGTGAGTCACAGGAGGGTTCAATCTGGGAAGGAGCATTGTTTGCTCCCAGGCAGGGGCTGGATAATTTTACGGCCATTATGGATTACAACAACCTGCAGGGGTATGGCCGACCGGATGATTTATGCAATTTTGAACCGGTAGCTGACAAATGGAGGGCTTTTGGCTGGCATGTCTGTGAAACCGACGGACATGATTGCCATTCAATCCTGGCTGCGCTTAATGAAAATTCTGGCGGCAAACCGAAGATGGTTATTGCCCGGACTGTGAAAGGGAAGGGAGTTTCATTTATGGAAAACCGGCTGATCTGGCACTACTATATTGTCACGGAAGAGCATAGAGCAATTGCTTTGAAAGAGCTGAATGTTGAATAGATTAAATAAAATAAAATGGATATTGCTTGTTTTGCTATGGGGAACTGCAGTTGCACTGTTCTGTCTCTTGTTTTTTTCTGTATATCCTAATTATATTCTAAAGGGACATCATAATAAGCTGTTTTTATATGCGCGTGAAACATGCGATATAATTATGCGGAAGATTGTGCCTCAGAAAACAACAAATCTCCTGGCTATGACCCTCGATTCCAAAAGCATTGAGCTTGTTAAAGGTAGTGGATTGCCGGCAAGAATCAGTCATCCTTTGACAATAACTTTAATGCCGGATCAGGTTCCGGCAAAAGCCTATTTTAATAAACCGACAACGCCGATATTGTTCGGCACCACCATGATACCTGAACCTTTCACCACTTATGCCCCTCTGCCAGGTAATATTTCAGGGTTATCAGTTCATAATCGTCAGCAATTCAGATATCCGTTTGATTTAGCCAAGAAGAAGAAAAACGAATTCAGGATCTTCATCACCGGTGGTTCTGTCGCATGGGGGAGCGCTGCTACTAGCGGGGAGTCAACGATAGCCGGATTTATGGAAAAAGAGTTGAGAATTAAATATCCGGGTGTGGATATTAAAGTTATTACAGCAGCCGCATCGGGATGGTCTTCCACTCAGGAGCGTATCTGGATTTTTAACCGCATTACTGAATATGAACCTGACGTCATCATTTCATATTCAGGGCACAATGATCTTGAAAGCTACCTGCAGCATCATGATCTCTATGACAGGTATTACCTTGACGGACAATATTTCAGGAATGCCATTCAATACTACGATTATTATAATCGAGGTGAAGCTGTTGCAATGCTTGGTTCTGACAATACTGGTTTCCGATTTGATGTGAGCGATTTTCCCAGGAAATCGCTGAAAAATATTAAAATTATAAGTTCCTACTTGAAGTCAGATAAAATTAAATTTGTTTATGTGTTACAACCGGTTGCCAAATTTAAGGGGAAATTTGATTTTTTCTATGAGCGTTATAATATATTGAATAAAGAATCTGCTGCCCAGGCAAAAAGCGAAGGATATCAGTATATTGATCATTCTGGTTTGTTTGATGGCAACCCTGAATTATTTATTGATTTTTGTCATCCAGGTGACCGGGGGTACCAGATAATTGCAAAAGATCTTATTTCAAAGATTATTCTTGATCCGGACAAAATGAAAGTTATTGCTCATCAATAATGAAATCCTAGATTCGGACTCTGAAAGCATAAATATGAGAAACGCCTTTATTGATACGGTTATGTCTGCCTGCAGAACGCGTGAGGATATTTTTATTCTGACTGGAGATGCCGGTTTGGGGGTATTTGACCGGTTCAAGGATGAATATCCGGATCGTTTCCGTAACATGGGAGTCGCCGAGCAGAACACGATAAGCTTTGCCGCCGGCCTGGCGATGACCGGCTATAAGGTTTTTATCTACAATATCATTCCATTCGTCCTCTACAGATGTTACGAGCAGGTTCGTAACGATATCTGCTATCAGGAACTTCCGGTTACCCTGGTTGGTATTGGAAGTGGTATTACATACGCACCACAGGGGATGACTCACTATTCGATTGAGGATATCGGACTCGTTCAGACTCTTCCAAATCTTGTCGCTATTTCTCCTGTAGATCCGGTTGAGGCTCGGGTTGCAGCTCACTATGCTCTTGCGTCTAATAAACCTGTTTATGTGCGGTTGGCGAAGCGTGGTGAACCTGCGTATCATAGTGACGAAACGTTTGACATTGCTGTACCACAGGTAATAAAGGCTGGTGGCGGTGCGGCAATAGTTTTTCACGGTTCAATTTCACAAGAGGTGATGGCCGCGTACGAGGTTCTGAAAGATAGAGGCTCAGCGCCGCTTGTTATTTCTGTCCCTACAGTCCAGCCGCTGGATACAGTCTCACTCCTCGGTATGCTCTCAAATGTTGCTCATGTCGTTTGTGTAGAAGAGCATTTTACCAACTGCGGCCTTGGGAACATGATTGTCAGGCTGAAAGCTGAACAATCAGCAATCTGGAGGCTCACTTTGCTTGGCATAGCGCCTCATTTTATTCACAAGATAAGGAATTGTGAGGGGTTGCGAGCCGATTACGGCATTTCAGCTGCTAGTATTGTGGATGCCGTTGAGTCGGTGCCGGCTTGATGTGGGTGTCATGCTAAAAACTATTCTACTACTCGGACATACCGGCAAACTGGGCAGTGCCCTGTATGGATCTTTGTCTTCTGACTATCTGGTTATTGGCAAAAACAGCAGGGATTTTGATGCGGCTAATTTTGATCAGGTGACCTGGCTTGTTGATGAGTTGCGACCGGACATTATTATCAATACTGTTGCATTCATGGGGATTGACGCATGTGAGCTTGATCCGGAGAGAGCACAACTCATTAACACTTTGCTTCCTGGGCACCTTGCGAAATTGGCAGCCAAGCTGGGGATTACCCTTGTCCACTTCAGTACCGATGCAGTTTTTAATGATGACAAGAAGGATTATTATACGGAGAACGATATCCCTTCGCCGCTTAATATGTACGGTATTACCAAACACGGTGGCGAGTGTCTTGTTCGCAGCAGGTGCAGGCAGCACTACATTTTTCGGGTGCCGCTGTTGTTTGGTGAGTGCAGCAAGAAAAGTCAGTTTGTTGAAAAAATGCTTGAGTTCCTATATGCCGGACAAAAAAACATCCGCGTTTCCTCTGACCTGGTTTCTTCTCCCACCTATACTTTTGACCTGGCTGACAATATAACGCAGATGCTTTTGAACGAAACTCCTTTCGGCACATATCACCTTGCAAATGAAGGGAAGGTTTCTCTGTTTGAGCTTATGGCAGAAATTGTTGCTCTTCTTAAGATTGAGGCAACCGTTGAAAAAGCTTCTTACATGGATTTTCCGTTTATCGGCACAAAAAATACCTTTACCCCCATGAAGTCAATTAAAACAGCTGGTTTACGTCCATGGCAGAAAGCAGTAGAGGATTACTGCAGGCGGTTGACTGGAGATGCAAAAAATGGCTGATGCGTTCCTGATGGATTCACATAAGCTTTACTGGCATCTTGACAGGGTACATGATTGGCTTCAAGGAAAGCGCATCGCGCCGCTTTATCTTGATATGGGGATCACCCAGACATGCAATGTTCAGTGCAGCTATTGCTATTATGCTGTACCGGAAAATCGAACTAATGCAATTATCGAGACTCCAGCGCTTATCAGCTTTTTAAAGGAAGCTGCTGAAATCGGTGTCAAGGCGATAGGTTTTCTTGGCGATGGTGAGCCGATGATTCACCCTGGTGTATATGATGCGGTGGCAGCCGGAAAGGCTTTCGGTCTTGATATGGCGTTGGCGACAAACGGTGTACTCATGAAGGAAGAACGGCTTGAGGAATTACTTGCTTCGTTGACCTGGATTCGTTTCAATATCAGTGCAGGTACATCCTCCACATACGCAAATGTAATGGGCGTTGACGAAAAAGTTTTTTATAGAGTGCTTGAAAATATTCGGAAATGTGTTGAAATCAAGCGAGTACTAAACCTTCCGGTAGTGATTGGTATTCAGATGGTGCTGATTCCGGAATGCTTTGAAGATATTATTGCTTTCGCAACTATGGGACTGGAACTCGGAGTGGATTATGCCGTTGTCAAGCAGTGTGCGGAGCGTGACGATAATGGTCAGGCACCTTCAGCAGAGGATTACGAGAGCAATAAACACCTGCTGGAAGAAGCGGAATCTCTTTCCACGGTCTGTTACAACGTCATTGTAAAATGGCGGAAAATCAGTAACGATGGCGTCAAACATTACGATCACTGCTATGGTTGTGAGTTTCTGCCGCAGATATCCGGTAATGGCGATGTATATTGTTGCGGCGCCTGGTTCGGTAATCCGGATTATCTGATAGGCAATATCAATCGTGACTCTTTTAAAGAAATAGTTTCCGGCAATCGCTATGCTGAGGTGATGCAGCGAGTGAAAAACGTTGTCGATGTCCATCGTGACTGTGGAACCAATTGCCGTCAAAACGAAATAAATGAATTTCTCTGGAAGCTGAAGCATCCACCGGAACATGTGAATTTTATTTAAAACCGCCAGGACTGTTACTAATGAGCGACAAATACGTAATGGATGGACACAAGCTGATCTGGCATCTGGACCGGCTCACTGATTGGCAGCGTGGCGGGCGCATTGCACCGCTGCATATCGATGTCGGCCTGAGCAAAAGCTGTAATATAAAATGCGCGTACTGTTTTGGTGCAATGCAGGGTAATGCCTTTGCAGAGGGTACGCCGACATTTTTTCCTCGCGAACCGTTACTTCGCTATCTTCGTGATGCAGGTGCTGTTGGTGTCCGTTCTATGGCTTTTATCGGTGAGGCGGAACCGTTGATGAACCCTCATGTCTACGAGGCAGTAGTCTGCGGTAAAAAGAGCGGTGTTGATATTTCTCTCGGAACGAACGGCATTCTTTTTGATACCGGAGCTGCCGGAGAAGAAGCTCTGGAACATTTGAGCTGGCTGAGGTTTAATATCAGTTCCGCTACGGATGAAGCATACCGTCGGATTCACCGGAGCGATTTATTTGACGTGGCCAGGGGAAAAATCCGCCATTGCGTTGATGTCAAACGCCGAAAGGGGCTTGGGGTTACCATTGGCCTGCAGATGGTGTTAATTCCCGACAACGTTGATCAGGTGCTGCCTCTGGCCAGGCTTGGTCGTGAGCTTGGGGTTGATTATCTGGTGATCAAACAGTGCAGTGATACTGTAGATAATAGGCTGGGGGTATTTAATCGACTTGGTGAATATGAGAGTTTTGCTTCAATACTTGCTGAGGCTGAGGCAGAGAGCGCCCAAGATTAT
>CAJBRY010000250.1 GCA_903958085.1 uncultured Geobacteraceae bacterium | reverse complement strand
TAAACGTGAAGCTTGATGACGGTAGTGCGCTTAGCCTGACAGATTTTCAGGTTATTGATGAACAAAAGCTTATTGACCTGGAAAAGGATACTATTGATGAGTTGTTTCGTTCAGGGGCGCTTGCCATGATTTATTCCCATTTAATTTCAATACGCTGCATCACCGGACTGCTTGAACGAAAGACTAAAAAGAGTCAGGCCTGAGACTCCAGAAGTCATGGTCGTAGACATTTTATGTTGTAACATGGGAATATTTCGGCTATTTGTTGCATAACATCCAATAAAATCTAGTTTGCAGGCTTGTAAATGACCGAATCCTGGCTTGAAATTGCATGCGATGTCCCGGAGGAGTTCGCTGAAGTTATTGCGGACTTTTTGACCAATCTTACCGGCAATGGTGTTTGTGTTGACAATCAGTGTGTTGACGCCTTTTCGCAGAGCGAGATACCGGATTCAGTTCGGGTGGTGATCAAAGCTTACCTTTCTGCAGTCTATGATCCAGCCTCTAAAATGTTTGAAATTGAAACGTTTATCTCTGAATTTGCCATAAGACATCCGGCAGCAACTTTTGGCACCCCTCAACTTACAACGGTCAATTCCGAAGATTGGAGCAACAGCTGGAAAGTTCACTTTAAGCCGCTGCGGGTCGGCAAACGTCTTCTGATTGTTCCTACTTGGGAAGAAACGACAGAACTGCCTGGCGATCTGGTTCTGCGCATTGATCCCGGTATGGCTTTTGGAACCGGTGGACATGAGACAACAAGACTCTGTCTGGAATTGCTGGAGCAGGTCATGGAGGAAAATCCACTTCTCTCCGTTCCGTCGCTCCTTGATCTCGGCACTGGCTCGGGAATACTTGCAATGGCCGCATCCCTGCTTGGAGCCGGCCGGATACTGGCACTTGATATCGATCCAGACGCAGTAGTGGTGGCACGCGAGAATCTTGCCCTGAATCAGCTATTGGACTCTGTGGAATGTGGCACTGATCCACTGGAATCACTGTCGGAGAATTTTGACATTATTCTGGCAAATATTCTGGCAGAGGAGTTGGTGCGACTCGCTCCATATCTATCCCAGCGTCTGTTTCCTGGAGGAGCGTTGATTCTTTCCGGTATTCTTGCAGAAAAGGAAAAAATTGTGCGTCAGGGCTTTCTCAATCAACCGTTGAAATATTGTCAGACCGTCAAAGCAGGTGAATGGGTTGCCATGCTGTACCGGAATGAAGGTGTATCATGAGTGCGCGGCGTTTTATGATAAGTTCTCGTGCTATTCGTGATGGTTATGCATCGTTCGATGGCGAGATATATAACCACATGGTGCGGGTATTACGTCTTGGCCCTGGAGATGCTGTTCAGTTGGCAGATGAAAAGGGGATGGTATATTTCGGTGCGATCAATCAGGTTGCAAAGGAGTGGGTGGCGGTGAAGATCACCTCTTCATGTCTTGCAGCTGAAAGCGAATCCAGTGCTCCGCAAATAACGGTTTGCCAGGCGCTTCCCAAGGGGGAGAAGATTGATTTGATCCTGCAGAAGGGAACAGAGCTTGGTGTCCATGACTTCTGGTTGTTCGGTGGACGCCGCTCTGTTGCGAAACTGCGTGATGATCAGCAGAATAGTAAACTTGAACGATGGAACCGGATTACGGCCGAAGCATCCCGGCAGTCAGGACGTAACAACATTCCGGCGGTTGCATGGAAACCTAGTGCCGTTGAAGCAGCAAACGATGCAGGGCAGGTTCTTCGGTTGATACTCTGGGAGGGTGAGCGGGAGAATTCTTTAAAAACATCTCTCTCTGCAGTTGGAAAACCATCTTCGGTTATCGTGGCTATTGGTCCGGAAGGAGGTTTTGATCCCCTTGAGGTGAGACACTTCTCACAGCGAGGTTTTCAGCCGGTTTCGCTTGGCAGCAGGATACTTCGGACCGAAACTGCAAGTATTGCTATTGTCTCTATAATGCAGTATATATGGGGCGAAATATGACTGCAAAACAGTCAAGGAGCTGCTAATGAAATGTTCAAAATGCGGATTTAACAGTTTTGAATACTATGACAGTTGCATTAAGTGTTCAAATGACCTGACTGGTTACAAGCTGACATACTCAATTACCCCGCTGGTTCTCCCTCAGGATGTAAAAAACAGGATGGCTGCAGAATTCAGGTCGGCTGAAAGCGATAATGATCAGTCTGGAAGTGAAGTTGAATCGCATGACGATATTTTTGCTTTTGATCTGCCGGATGGTGCTCCTGCCCCAGCAGCTACAGGCAACGACGATCCATTCAATTTTGACGAGCCTCCCCAGACGGTCGGTGCGTCAGGCAGTTCAAGTTCAGAGGATGATGTGTTTGCCAATCTTCTGGAATCAACATCTCAAGTTGAAGCATCTCCGGAAGCTGAATCAAATATTACATCAGGATCAGGCAGCCTCGAGCTTGAAAGTTTTTCCTGGGATGATCCGCCAGCTAACAAAGAACTTGATGAAAGCCTTGACTCGCTCTTTGGCGATGCATCGGAAAACTCGAAAAAATAGAATTTACAAGTATAGATTTTTAACTTAAAGAGCGGGCATTCCCGCTCTTTTTTCGTACAAGCAAGGGCTGCCATGTCAAACCGAATAAACATTCTGCCGGAAACACTCACCAACAAGATAGCAGCTGGTGAAGTGGTTGAACGTCCAGCATCAGTGATCAAAGAATTGATTGAAAACTCGCTTGATGCCGGTGCAACCGATATTACTGTGGAAATATCCTCCGGTGGCAGAAGACGTATTCGCGTCACAGACAACGGCCATGGAATGTCCCGTGAAGACGCACTCCTATCTCTTGAGCGTCATGCCACCAGTAAGATTCGTGTAGATAGTGACCTTGAAAAGATTATGACACTCGGATTTCGCGGTGAAGCGATCCCGTCTATCGCCTCGGTATCCCGTTTTTCACTGGCAACCCGCGAGGCGGCGTCCCCCGAAGGGACCGAAATAATTGTTGAAGGTGGCCGTGTCCGTGATGTCAGAGCCTGTGGCATGGCTCCCGGAACGCTCATATCGGTTGAACAGATTTTTTTTAATTTGCCCGCCCGTCTTAAATTCATGAAAAGCGCAGAAACAGAAACCGGCCATGTTGCCGATATTGTTGCCAGAATGGCTGTGTCTAGGCCGGATGTAGCTTTTACCTGCATAAGTGAGGAGAAGGAGTTATTAAGACTTCTGCGGAGTGACATTAAACGACGCCTTGCACAGGTTGTCGGGAAGGATAGCTCCAGACATCTCTATCCGGTAAATGGTGGAGATGATTACGTCTCAATATCAGGATTCGTCTCTGCTCCAGCTTTGGTCCGTTCGGGAACGCAGACTATCTACACATTCATCAATGGTAGGTTTATTCGCGACAAAGTTGTGCAACATGCTGTTATGCAAGCTTATAGAGGTGTCATTGACAGGGGGCGCTATCCCGTTGTGGCTCTCTTTATCGAGATTTCACCGGGCGAAGTGGATGTCAATGTGCATCCAACCAAGCATGAAGTACGTTTCAGACGTCAGTCCGTTGTGCATGATGCAATTCAGGCTGCGGTAGAAGATGTACTTCGGGTTTCTCCATGGCTTGCTGGCGTACAACCGGCATCACCGCCGCAGAATTGTGCGACAGGTCAGGCCTATCGTGAACGAATTGCTGCTGCAGCTCAGGCATCGCTAAGTATGCCGCAGCGCCCTCAATACCATCCGCAATCGTCAGGTCAGGTTGATGCTGGTTTGCCCGTAAATCTGGCAGTGACCGTAAATGATCCAGCAACTTCATTCCAGCCTCAGCCTGAACAAGCTGAATCTTCAGGTTATTTCTCTTCGCTTGCAATTATCGGTCAGTTTCATAGCGAGTATATTTTGTGCCAGTCATCTTCTGGGCTTGTAATAATCGATCAGCACGCAGCCAGTGAGCGGGTTGCCTATCAGTTGTTAAAAAGTCAATTTAGCAGCAGCGGAATCGAATCGCAGCGGCTATTGTTTCCAGAAACCGCGGAACTCTCTTTCAGTGAAGTTGCTGTGGCTACAAAATTCAGCGATGATCTGACAAAGATCGGTTTCGAACTGGAACCGTTTGGCGGTTCTACAATAATTGTGACCGCTGTTCCACGTTTGGTAATCGAGAAAAATCCGATCCAGCTTATGCGGGATATTCTTGCCGATCTAGAACGCTTCAGCGCTAGTGCTGCTTTCGGTGACGCAGTGGAAAGTCTGCTCTCCCGCATTGCCTGCCATTCAGTTATTCGTGGGGTACATCAGCTTGAACATCGTCAGATCAGGGAACTGCTACAACAGATGGATAAAACCGACTTCGCTGCCAGCTGTCCGCACGGGCGACCGGTGTCGCATATTGTAACTCTTTCTGAATTGCAGAAGATTTTTAAGCGGACATGAATCATTCTTCTCTTCCCAAACTCCTGATAATTTGCGGTCCGACAGCTTCCGGTAAAAGCGATCTGGCGTTGCGTCTGGCTCATGATCTGGATGCCGAGATTGTCAATGCCGATTCGATGCAGATATATCGCGGGATGAATATCGGTACAGCGAAACCCTCACCTGAACAACAGGGTGAGATTCCCCACCACCTGATTGATATTCTTGATCCGGATCAACCTTTTTCCGCTGCTGACTTTGCTGATGCTGCCAATGTAGCAATTGGCGACATTCTGTGTCGAAACAAACGGGTAGTAGTCGTTGGCGGGACAGGTCTCTATATAAAATCACTTGTGAAGGGGCTGATAGATTCTCCTGGTGGGAATGAAGAGCTGAGGCATAAATTGCACGATGAGACACTTAGGGTCGGCAACGAGGCGATGCTGGAGCAGTTGCGTAAGGTTGATCCTGATCTGGCAGCAGGAATGCATCCTAACAATCTGCCCCGCATCATTCGCGCTCTGGAAGTCTTTTATATGACGGGGGTTCCCCTCTCCTATCAGCAAAAGGAACACGCTTTTGCCACACGCCGCTACGATACGCTTCAGATCGGTATATCTGTAGATCGTCAGATTCTTTACAAAAGAATTGAAGAACGGGTTGATCGGATGCTGTCAGATGGACTGCTGAAAGAGGTGGACTCTCTGCTTGCTACCGGATATGGTCGAGATCTTAAATCTATGCGCTCTATAGGC
>CAJBRY010000249.1 GCA_903958085.1 uncultured Geobacteraceae bacterium | reverse complement strand
TGCAATACCGCTTGGAGAAGTTTGATATTGAACGTCCAGACAAGCGAGCGAGGTGATCATTCTGTCGGATCTTGCACGAAAACCATTTGCCAGGTTTGGTTCCGTGTTTTTACTTTTAATTGCACTGGCTGTGGTTACTTTTTCCGTATATTCGCAGGTCGGAAACAACCCGTTTCTGAATTTTGATGACGACATATACGTTACAAACAACCAGCATGTTGCAGGCGGCATAACAGCCAGCAACATTATCTGGGCTTTCACGGCGATTGAGGCAAATAACTGGCACCCTGTCACCTGGCTGTCACATATTTCGGACGTAGAACTTTTCGGCATGAACCCTCGGGGGCATCATTACACCAGTGTTGTTCTACACACAATTTCTGCACTACTTGTTTTACTACTTTTTTTCAGATTAACAGGTGCCCTTTGGCAAAGCGCATTTGTCGCTGCCATGTTCTCGCTCCACCCTTTACATGTCGAGTCTGTAGCCTGGGTTGCTGAAAGGAAGGACGTCCTAAGCGCCATGTTTTGCTTCCTCACGCTTATATTTTATTCAGAATATGTGTCGAGGAAAAAAACTTCATTGTACATTATCTCGTTACTTACTTTCTTGCTGGGTCTTATGTCGAAATCTATGCTCGTAACTATCCCGATTATTATGCTCCTGCTTGATTACTGGCCCCTTAACCGCTACCGATATAATGATAGACAAGGATTGCAGCAAACTTTACTGACACTTTCAACACATATAAAAGAAAAAATTCCCTTCTTCGTCTTTTCGTTGTTATCCGCTTTCATCACAATTTATGCCCAGTACAAAGGTGGGGCTATGGCAAGCCTCACCTCGTTCTCCTTTCGCCTTCGCAGCGAAAATGCTTTGATAACATATCTTAAGTACATCGAAAAAATCATATGGCCACATGATCTTGCTATCTTATACCCATTTCCTTCATCTATCCCTGCCTGGCAGGTTATATGCTCGCTACTTATTCTGCTGACAATATCCATTACAGCTATCAGAAACTGGCGCGAATACCCTTACATTGCGGCAGGATGGTTTTGGTTCCTCATAACCCTCGCACCGGTCATTGGAATAATCCAGGTGGGAGGGCAATCTATGGCAGATCGCTATACATATATCCCGGCGACCGGCCTGTTCATCATTGTTGCTTGGGGTGCGAGCGATCTGACAAAGAGACTAAAACACCAAGAGTCTGTTCTTGCTCTCCTCGCAGCTATGGCTTTAGTCACAGTAACTGTCTTAACATGGCAGCAGCTGGATTATTGGCGGGATAATATTTCCTTATTCAGGCATACACTTCAAGTCACGACCGGAAACTCTGTCATCCATTACAACCTGGGGCACACTCTGCATGACAAAGGAGATCTAGATGGCGCTATTTTAGAGTATAAAGAGGCACTTAGAATAAATCCCAACAACACAGATGCGCATTTCAATCTTGGACTTGCTCTTCAAAAAAAAGGGAATCTTGATGATTCAATCAGAGAATATCGAATGACACTTCAGCTGAAACCTGACGATACGGAGGCGCATTTTAATCTTGGGCTCGTTTTCACCAAAAAAGGTGAACTTGATGCAGCAATAAGTGAATATCGTGAAATACTACGGATAAATCCATATAACAGATATGCAGTGAACAATCTGGAATATATACTGGGCCGTAAAAAGCTACAAGATGAGACAAAATAAGCAGATAAATTTCTGCGCTTTCAATGGTTTATGCGCGTTCTTTGTGTCCCTGAAAAAAGAACTCTCACCCCTCTGCAGATTCCTGAATTCAAAAGCCCGATTTCTTGACATTTCCGCATTATATCTGTATTTTCAGACGCTTTAATGACTCAATTAAATGGAGACTGTATCTAATGGAATATAAGGACACTCTTAATCTACCGCAAACCGATTTTGCGATGAAGGCAAACCTTAATCAGCGCGAACCGGAAATGCTTGCCAAATGGGAACAAAGTGGACTCTATGCCAAGCTGGAAGCGAGCGGAAAAGGCAAGCCCCTTTACGTTCTGCATGATGGCCCTCCTTACGCGAACGGTCATATTCATATAGGTCATGCTCTTAACAAAACCCTCAAGGATATAGTTCTCAAAGTTAAACGTATGGAAGGCTACCATGCGCCGTATGTTCCGGGCTGGGACTGCCACGGTCTGCCCATTGAGCTGCAGGTGGAAAAGAGCCTCGGCTCGAAGAAACACCAGATGAGTAAGTTGGAGATGCGCCGCGAATGCCGAAGTTACGCAGCAAAATTTGTCGATATTCAGAAAGAGGAATTCAAACGGCTTGGCATTCTTGGTGACTGGGAAAAACCTTATCTGACCATGAATTATGAATACGAAGGCTTGACCGCAGCCGAACTGGCAAGATTTGCCCACAATGGCGGGCTGTACCGCGGCCGTAAGCCGGTACACTGGTGTTCATCTTGCGTAACAGCCCTCGCCGAAGCCGAGGTTGAGTACGCAGATCACACATCTCCTTCCATTTTCGTCCGTTTTGCCCTTAAGGATGATGTTTCTGCTGACGTCCCGGTACTGACTGGAAAACAGGCTTATGTCGTCATCTGGACCACGACTCCCTGGACTATTCCGGCCAATCTAGCCATAGCGCTTCACCCAGAGTACGATTATGTTGCGCTTGAGACCGAAAAAGGGGTTTTGGTCGTTGCGGAAGGACTAAAAGATTCATTTCTGGCCGCAGTAGGACTTGCTGGGAATGTTATTGCCACTTTCAAGGCTGGCGTTCTGGAACGTAAAAATTGCAAGCACCCTTTCTATGATCGCGATTCCATCGTGCTGCTGGGCGAGCATGTAACTCTTGAGGCCGGGACTGGCTGCGTTCACACAGCCCCAGGCCATGGACAGGATGACTATGAACTGGCGCTTAAAGAGGGTCTGGAGATATATAATCCGGTAGATAATCATGGGAAATACCTCTCAACTGTCGAATTTTTCGCCGGACAGCAGGTTTTTCCAGCCAACCAGAGCGTTATCGACAAATTGATAGAGGTTGATGCACTGCTGCAGACCTCGAAAATCAGCCACTCCTATCCACATTGCTGGCGCTGCAAAAAACCTATTATCTTCCGTGCCACCGAGCAGTGGTTCATCAGCATGAAAGCCAACAGCCTCCGAGATAAAGCATTGAAAGCCATTGATCAGGTCGAGTGGATCCCAAAATGGGGACGTGAGAGAATCTATGGCATGATTGAAAATCGTCCCGACTGGTGCGTTTCCCGACAACGTTCTTGGGGAGTGCCAATCACCGCTTTTTCCTGCACCGCATGCGGCGAATACATTGCAGACGGCAAGATCATGGATCACGTTGCTGAAATATTCAAAAAGGAGAGTTCTGACGTCTGGTTTGACTGGAGCGCTGAAAAGCTACTCCCGGCCGGTTCTGTCTGCCCGAAATGCGATGCAGCCTCATTTGAGAAGGAAAACGATATTCTGGACGTCTGGTTTGACTCCGGAGTTTCTCACGCAGCTGTTCTTGAACCTAGCTCCACTTTGCGTTCACCTGCAGACATGTATCTGGAAGGTAGTGACCAGCATCGCGGCTGGTTCCATTCATCGCTGCTTGAAAGCGTCGGTACGCGTGGCGTGGCACCGTATAAAAGCGTGCTGACTCACGGTTTCGTACTGGATGGTCAGGGGCGTAAAATGAGCAAATCCGTCGGCAACGTTGTTGCCCCGGAAGACGTCATCAAAAAATTTGGTGCTGACGTTTTGAGACTTTGGGTCGCCGCCATGGATTACCAGGATGATACCCGCATTTCACAGGAAATTCTTACCCGTGTCGCCGAAGCATATCGCCGCATCCGCAACACCTGCCGCTATATTCTCGGCAATATTAGCGACTTCGACCCTGCAACTCAATCAGTCCCATATGCAAATATGCCTGAAATAGATCGTTGGGCCCTGCATCAGCTTGAAATACTCAAAGAACGTGTACTGACAGCATATAAAGATCTTGAGTTCCATATTATTTATCAGGAAGTGAACGGTTTCTGCACAACTGAAATGAGTTCGTTTTATCTCGACATTCTGAAAGACCGGATGTACACAAGCAAGAGCTGTTCTCTGGAGCGTTTGAGCGCACAGACTGTCATGTACCGAATCCTAGATACTCTTGTTCGCGTATTAGCACCGGTCCTCTCTTTTACTTCTGAGGAAGTATGGCAATTCATGTCTGGAACGCGTGAGGAGAGCGTTCATCTGGCTCAGTTTCCAGCCTGCAATCCGGAGTGGAAGGATGATGCGCTGACAGTTCGCTGGGAACGCATCATAAAAGTGCGTGCTGACGTTTCAAAAGCGCTTGAACTGGCGCGTGTAGCAAAGACCATCGGGCATTCTCTTGACGCGGCTGTCGCAATCTCAGCACCGAACGAACTTTTCACCTTCCTTAAAGGGTACGAAACCGAATTGAACAGCATCTTCATAGTCTCTAAGGCAAGCCTGACAACAGAGTTGAATGGCGAGTTCTGGGATTCAGAGAATATCGATGGGCTTAAAATTCAGGTAACAGCAGCACCAGGCGTAAAATGCGAACGTTGCTGGTACTACAGCGAGGAATTGGGTACAAGCCCCGAACACCCTAGCATTTGTCCTAAATGCACGCTTGCCGTAGCATGACTGACTGATTGAACAATGAATTAAGGAGTGAATATGCACGCTGACATTTTTGTTTCATCACTCATGACCTCGAATGTAACCAGTACCACCGCTAACTCTGAATTGCCCGATGTCATACAGAGCATGATTGATAACCATTATTCATGCATGATAGTCGTTGAAAACAAGATGCCGATTGGCATTATCACAGAACGTGATATTGTCAGGCTTATGGGCCTTTTTATATCCGACAAACCACTCTACCCGATGCGGGTTGCTGATGTCATGTCGGTACCAGTTGCAACAGTATCCGAAGATACTACGCTTTTTGAGGCACTCGTAATATCCACCGCCCAGAAAATCCGCCATCTCCCTGTTGTAAGATCAACAGGAGAGCTTGTTGGATTGGTTACACAATCTGATCTTGCTAAGGCTCATTTTAAAATTTATGAGAACCAGAGAGAAATGATTGAGCACTCGGTTTCACAACGAACCCAACAACTTTTGCTGGCCAATGAACAGCTGAAATCCCTTTCACTTGCCGATGCACTGACTGGGCTTGGGAATCGGCGGGCGATGGAGGTTGACCTTGAACACACTCACAGCCAGGCGCTTCGTTATAACCGTTCATATTCAGTAGCCCTCTTTGACGTGGATCATTTTAAACTTTATAATGACTCCTATGGTCACAAGGCAGGCGATACCGCCTTAAGAAATATCTGTGAGTATCTTCAGAAGAGTATTCGGACTTGCGACCGTCTCTATCGATACGGCGGTGAAGAAATTCTTTTGATAATGCCGGAAACTACACTGCATGGTGCACTGATTCTGGCAGACAGAATCCTGATAGGCTTGGCAGATCTACGATTTCCACATGAAAAAAGTTCGCACGGGGTACTGACACTTAGTTGCGGAGTTGCCAGTCAGGTGGAAACGAATGGGTATGAAAATTGGGAGGGACTTGTTGATCTGGCCGATCGTGGTCTATACGCCTCAAAAAACAACGGTCGTAATCGTGCTACCATCATACCGCCGGAAGATGCTTTAGATGGAAGTGTTCCTCGATGCACGGAAACAAAAAATGAGATCTAGATATATCCTTTTTGTTATCATCTCCGGCTTTGGAATATTTTTTGATCAGATCACCAAAGTTTTTATTGATCGCAGTATGCAACTCTTTGATTCTATTGTAATTGTAGAAAACTTCTTTCAACTGACCTACGTTAGAAACAAGGGAGCCGCATTCAGTTTTCTCTCAAACGCATCCTGGCGGCTCCCATTTTTTATTTCGGTGTCAATAGTTGCAGCGTTTGTCATCCTGATTGCATTTCGTAGACTGCGAGACGACCAGAAACTGGCGCATATCTCACTGGCATTGATTTTTTCCGGTGCAGTTGGCAACCTGATAGATCGTATTCGCCTGGGAGAGGTCATTGACTTTCTTGATGCTCACTGGTATCGCCATCACTGGCCCGCCTTCAATGTGGCAGATTCTTTAATCTGTGTTGGGGTTTTTTTGTTGGCGATAGATATGATTATGGAAGAAAAACGTTTGAAAAAGGATTGAACCAACTCAGCCTTCTACCCATCTCAGAAAACCAGTGTTTAATAATCCGCATCGCCAACCATCATTTAAGCTTGACAAAAACCAGCCATTCCATTAACTATCTACCGTTTTTGGGTGCTGCTTGAGCACGAAATGCCACTGATTGGCTATTTATATCAACGGAGGAAGTAACAATGGAACAATACGCAGTTGTTTTTGCCCTGGCCTGTGCCGCAGCAGCAGTAGCTTACGGCCTGATAACGGCCAGCTGGATTCTCGGCCTGCCGCAGGGAAATGAACGGATGAAGCAGATTGCCGCAGCAATTCAGGAAGGTGCCGGAGCTTACATGAAGCGCCAATATACCATTATTGCTGTGGTTGGTGTGGTCATGTTTATTGCCCTGTTTGCGACTCTCGGTGCAAAAACTGCCATCGGCTTTGCTGTTGGTGCTCTTTTCTCAGGTCTGACCGGTTTTATCGGCATGTTTGTTTCGGTTCGCGCCAACGTGCGTACAACTGAAGCAGCCAAAAGCGGCATCGTTACCGCTCTTAACGTTGCCTTCAAAGGCGGCGCCATTACTGGCATGCTCGTTGTTGGCCTGGGTCTTCTAGGTGTCGCTGGATACTATATGATCTTAACGAAGATTATGCCCGGAGCTCCAGTTAAAGACATAGTAACTCAATTAGTCGGTCTTGGATTCGGTGGTTCACTGATATCGATATTTGCGCGTCTTGGAGGCGGCATTTTTACAAAGGGTGCTGATGTTGGTGCTGACCTAGTTGGCAAGGTTGAAGCCGGTATTCCTGAAGACGACCCGCGCAACCCTGCAGTTATTGCCGATAACGTCGGTGACAACGTCGGTGACTGCGCCGGCATGGCTGCGGACCTTTTTGAAACCTATGCAGTTACTCTGATAGCTGCCATGCTGCTTGGCTCCATTGCTTTTAAAGACAGTTCCAGCGCTGTCAGTTACCCGCTGATACTGGGCGGCATTTCCATTATTACCTCCATAATAGGCACCTATTTTGTCAAACTCGGAGCCAGCCAGAAAATCATGCCGGCTCTTTACAAAGGGCTCATTGCCTCAGCGGTGCTTGCCTGCATTGCCTTCTATTTCGTCACTGCTCAAATGTTTCCAGCTGGTCTTACGAATGCTGACGGTCAGACTTTCACTGCCATCAATATTTTCATTTCGGCCATTGTAGGCCTGGTTGTAACCGGTGCTATCTTCTGGATTACTGAATATTACACCTCAACCGAATACGGCCCGGTTCAGCACATAGCCCAGGCATCAACCACCGGTCACGGCACTAATGTTATCGCCGGCCTTGGTGTCTCCATGAAAGCTACTGCTGCACCGGTAATTGTTATCTCTGCCGGTATCATCGTTGCTTTCCAATGTGCCGGTGTCTACGGTATCGCTATTGCAGCCGTTTCAATGCTTTCACTTACTGGTATTGTCGTTGCTATGGATGCCTACGGTCCGATAACTGACAACGCTGGTGGTATTGCTGAAATGGCAGAGCTTGATGACTCTGTCCGCGCTGTAACAGACCCGCTTGACGCCGTCGGGAACACAACCAAAGCTGTTACCAAAGGATACGCTATTGGTTCTGCTGGTCTCGCAGCAGTTATCCTCTTCACTTCTTATGTCGACGAATTAAAAATGGCTGGTAAAGCAATTACCTTCGATCTATCTGACCCTTACATCATTGTGGGTCTGTTTATCGGCGGCATGCTCCCTTATTACTTTGCTGCACAATGCATGGAAGCGGTTGGCAAGGCAGGCGGTGCCGTTGTTGTAGAGGTTCGTCGTCAGTTCCGCGAAATCAAGGGGATCATGGAAGGCACAGGCAAGCCTGATTATGCTGCCTGCGTTGACATAGTTACCAAAACAGCTCTGAAAGAGATGGTTATCCCCGGCCTTATTCCAATCCTGGCTCCGGTAATTGTCGGCTTTACCCTTGGACCAAAGGCGCTTGGCGGCGTGATCGTCGGTACCATAGTTACCGGTATCTTTGTTGCAATCTCCATGACAACGGGTGGTGGTGCATGGGATAATGCAAAAAAATACATAGAAGACGGTCATCATGGCGGCAAAGGCGGTGACGCTCACAAGGCTGCTGTTACAGGTGATACCGTTGGCGATCCCTACAAAGACACTGCCGGTCCTGCGGTTAACCCAATGATCAAGATCATCAACATCGTTTCGCTTCTGATCGTACCGCTTTTGGCAAAGATGATGTAGTTGCAAAATATTTGGTGTCGCCTCAGACCATTAGAAAACCCCGCCTTTATGACGGGGTTTTCTAATTTTGTAGATACCGGGGAGCATCTTTGTCGTAATTACAAGCTGGACAGACCCATTTTTCGATCATTACAACGTCGGAAACCAGATCCCCTCTCCCATAGTCATCGCAATATCACAACGTCCGACATAATCGCTATGGACTCGCAAACCTCCTGCTACAATAGACATGCACACTTCAACTTTGTGAAAAGCTTCATTACGACTGTGATCGGCAACCAGTAGCACCGTCGAGTTGATCTGCCGTAGCTTGAGGTAGAGCTCGGAAACGTTTTTCAAATTATCCGGAAAAAAGTCTTCAACCGGATCAAGTATGATCAGCTTGGATTTGAAATATTCGCTGAACTGATGCAGATACGTGTAGGTTTTGGTCATACTTCCGGAAACATCTACCAGATGCGGAACAACACCGAAACACTCATCGAACAGTGAGATGTGGGTAAGGTTGTCCATCATCTCATCAATACGCGACGACAGACCGGGAATTGTTGTCCATTCTCGCACAAGGCGCTTGAAACGACGATGACTGTCTTCATCAGTGTCTCGAGCATTTATGTACAACACCTTACCTGGTTGCAAGCATGGGAAACGGTCAATAAACGGCAACCCGAATGCCACTGACATGGCCAACTGTGTTGCCAAAGTCGTTTTGCCAAAAACATTCTCGGCTTGAAGTGACACAAGGGCATTAGCCGGGATCAACCCATCAATCAGATAATCTTCCGGTCTGGGCTGAATAAAAGGGCGATCCTGCCACTCTTTGATTCCTAACTTCTGGGCGAAGGGGTTTTCTTCAATTTTTAGATTAGCAGATACAGTCATAAATATTGTACCTCAAAAAATTCGTGGGTCAGTTCAAGTAATTCCATTTATTACATCCGTCAGGCCAAAACACAAACAAAAAGGGCGGCCAATAAGCCGCCCTTCTCAATCCTACTTCAAATTCTTCTTAATCCTCTCCACCGCCTCAATTACATTCTCGCGATGACCGAAGGCCGACAACCGGAAGTACCCTTCCCCGCTCGGGCCGAAACCGCTGCCGGGGGTGCCGACCACGTTGCATTCGGTCAGCAGCTTGTCGAAAAAGTCCCAGCTGGTCATGCCGCCCGGGGTCTTGAGCCAGATGTACGG
This sequence comes from uncultured Geobacteraceae bacterium, assembly GCA_903958085.1. Classification (GTDB taxonomy): domain Bacteria; phylum Desulfobacterota; class Desulfuromonadia; order Geobacterales; family Pseudopelobacteraceae; genus JACRCG01. Next base: position 4,733 of record CAJBRY010000249.1, on the reverse strand, counting down.
AGCATCCACGCCGCCAAAGCAGGTGACACCCGCTGCGGTCAAGCCTTCACGGATGATGCGGGCATTCTCCATGTAATAATCGATGATCTCCCTGGTCTGCTTCCACCCCTCTTCGGAGTAGACCGCGGCGGCGGCGCGCTGGACCGGGTAGGAGGCGCCGTTGAACTTGGTGGTGGTGCGGCGCAGCCACAGTTTGTTGAAGTTGTACTTCTCACCGCTGGTCGTGGTGCCCATGACGTCTTCCGGCACGACCACCAGGCCGCAGCGGACACCGGTGAAGCCGGCGGTCTTGGAGAAGGAGCGGAACTCGATGGCGCACTTCTTGGCCCCTTCGATTTCGTAGATGGAGTGCGGGATCTCCGGGTTGGTGATGAACGCCTCGTAGGCGGCGTCAAAGAAGATCACGCAGTCGTTGGCATTGGCGTAATCGACCCACTTCTTCAGCTCGGCCTTGCTGGCCACGGTGCCGGTCGGGTTGTTGGGGAAGCAGAGATAGATAATGTCCACCTTCTGCGTCGGCAGCGACGGGATGAAACCGTTGGCCTCGTTGCACGGCATGTAGACGATGTTCTCGTAATACCCCTTGTCATTGGCTTCGCCGGTGCGGCCGATCATGACGTTGGTGTCGTTGTAGACCGGGTAGACCGGGTCGCCGATGGCGACGACGTTGTCCAGGGCGAAGATGTCGAGGATGTTGGCGCAGTCGCACTTGGAGCCGTCGGAGATGAACATCTCCTCGGTCTTCAAGGAAACGCCGAGCGGCTTGTAGGATTTCTCGATGATGGCGTTGATCAGCCAGTCGTAGCCCTGCTCCGGGCCGTAGCCGGCGAACTTGTCGGTGGTGGCCAGATCGTCCACGGCGTCATGGAAGGCCTTGAGCACAGCCGGTGCCAGCGGGCGGGTAACATCACCGATCCCCAGGCGGATGACTTTAGCATCAGGGTTGGCGGCGGCAAATTCGCGCACGCGGCGGCCGATCTCGGGGAACAGGTAGCCGGCTTTGAGTTTGAGGTAGTTGTCGTTGATCTTTGCCATCTTCGGTGAATCCTCCAGTTAAAAATTTGATAAAGTTAGGGCGGCCTGAGCCGCCCAAATTTAATTATTTCAAGCCCAATACATCCTGCATATCGTACAACCCAGGTGCCTTGCCGATCACCCATTTCGCAGCACGAACCGAGCCACGCGAAAACATATCCCTGGTCATGGCACGGTGACTGATTTCAATCCGCTCACCCATGCCGATGAAGTAGACGGTATGCTCGCCGATGATATCGCCGCCACGCACGGTCTGCATGCCGATCTCTTCTTTGGTGCGCTCACCGCAGATGCCTTCGCGGTGGTAGTTGGCTACCTTGTTGTAGTCCCGCCCCAGCGCTTCAGCAACTACCTCGCCCATACGCACGGCAGTTCCTGACGGTGAATCTTTTTTCTTATTGTGGTGCAGTTCAACGATCTCAACATCAAAATCATCGCCGAGAGTTTTTGCAACATCTCTCAACACCTTGAAGCAGACGTTGACACCGACCGACATATTCGGCGCCAAAACAGCCGGAATATCTTTTGCCAGCTCGGCAGCCAGAGCACGCTCTTCAGAAGTGAACCCGGTTGAGCCGATGACAATAGACTTTTTCTTGAGTGCGCAGACTTCCAGATTTTTGAGCGATACTTTGGGGGTGGTGAAGTCGATTAGAACATCACACCCTTCAACCACTTTGTTCAGGTCGTCGCTGATGGCAACACTCAGCGAACCACACCCGGCGATCAGACCTGCATCCTGACCGACCAGTTCATGACCGGGACGTTCCAAAGCACCGGAGATCGTGCATCGAGCTTCCTTTGCTGCAACGATGATGCGCTGCCCCATACGGCCTGCGGCGCCACAAACGGCGATTTTGATCATTTCATTACCTCACTTCTTTGCAGGAGCAATTTTGACACTGTATGCTTTTCCGTCAGCCTCAATCCATTCAATTGATCCGCTGGAGTCCTTAATAAAAACTTTTGCACAGCCATTTACATACTGATTTGCGCACTCTATACAGAGTTTGCCGTTTGAATCAATCTGCCATGTACCTGAATAGTCGCCACTACCTCCAAATGAGGTTCCAGACATTTTCCCATCAGCGGCATAAGTATCTTGCCAACGGCCTGCGTTAACGGTGCTTCCAGAAACCTTGGCCTTTAATTCTTCACCCTTCAATTCACGATAACCATCTTCGACATACATCTGCTCCATTGTCTTACATCCGTAAAGAGTCAGCAGAATCAGCCCAAGCAGCATAATTCTATTCATGCTTTTTACCTCCATTAGAATTAAGGACTCGCTATTTAAGCTATATCAGTTTGTATTCCTTCATAATTGCTTCTAGTTTAGCCTTATTTGCGGCTCCCATTTCGCAGAGTGGCAGACGCACCTCGTCGGAACATTTACCCATCAGTCCCAGCGCAGTTTTGACCGGAATCGGGTTGCTCTCGATAAACATGGCGTTACCGATTTTCAGGGTTTCCAGATGCAGCTGGCGTGCTTTGGCCAGATCACCGGCAAAATAGGCGTCGGTCAGATCGCCGACAACTTTCGGCATGATATTGGCCAGAACCGAAATAACGCCAACAGCCCCGCAGGCCATCATGGGGAAAGTGATAAAGTCGTCGCCGGAGAAGACGTCAATCTGATTGCCGCACAGTGCGATGACTTCTGATGCCTGCTGCAGGGAGCCGGTGGCCTCCTTGATGGCAACAATGTTCTTGTGCGGTGCCAGACGGGCGACTGTTTCCGGCAGCATGTTGACGCCGGTGCGGCCCGGTACGTTGTAGAGGATCTGGGGGATTTCCACCGCATCGGCAATCGCCATGTAATGACGATAGAGCCCTTCCTGGGTCGGCTTGTTGTAATATGGTGTCACCAGCAGCACGCCAGCCACGCCGATCTCTTTGGCTTCACGGGTCAGGTTGATGGCTTCGGCGGTGGAGTTGGAGCCGGTGCCTGCGATGACCGGAACGCGCCCTTTGGCCTGTTCGAAAACGATCTTGATAACGTTTAGATGCTCATCGTTATCAAGGGTGGATGACTCACCGGTTGTGCCGCAGGCGACAATAGCATCAGTACCGTTATCGATCTGGAAATCAACAAGTTCGCGCAGTTTCTGCTCATCAACTGCACCGTTTTTGAAAGGTGTTACGATTGCTACAATACTTCCTTTGAACATGACTGATTACCTCCTGATTTGATGCATGAATGTTTAAAGAAAAGATGCTATTTTTTCGCCTTTGATCAGGTCTTCTATTGTTTCCCGTTCACGAATTATCTCAAACTTGTCGCCTTTTACCATTACCTCGGCGACACGGGGACGACTGTTGTAGGAACTGCTCATAGCAAAGCCGTATGCACCGGCTGACATGAAGGCAACAAGGTCGCTCTGTTTGAACATAGGCACTTCACGCCCTTTGACCAAAAAATCCCCTGATTCGCAGATAGGGCCGACAATATCGGCGACGATCATTCCATCCTGATCCTTATTGACGGCCTGAACACCGTGGAAAGAATCGTATAGGGCAGGGCGTGCCAGATCGTTCATGCCGGCGTCGATCATTATGAAGTTCTTGTCGTCACGCGACTTGGTGTAAAGAGTCTTTGCCACAAGAATGCCGGCATTTCCTACAATATTGCGTCCTGGTTCAAACACCAGATGCATGCCAAGATCCTTTGTTGCTGCTACAATTTCCTTGCCGTAGTCAGCAGGAAGCGGCGGTTCCTCTGTGTTGTACTGAATGCCAAGTCCCCCGCCGCAGTCGAAATATTTCAGGTCAATACCCTGGTTACGCAGCTTTGAAATCATAATTTTCAGTTTGTCAATTGAATCGACAAACGGATTGACTTTAGTCAGCTGGGAACCAATGTGCATATCAATGCCGATGACATCGATGCCGGTCAGGGTGGCAGCACGGGCATATTCTTCCATGGCTCGATCAATGGTGATGCCGAACTTAGCGTTCTTGAGGCCGGTAGTGATGTAAGGATGCGTGCCTGGATCAACATCCGGATTAACGCGAATAGCAATGCCTGCCTTTTTGCCAATACGGGTAGCAATTTCACTTATGCGAGTCAGTTCCTGCTCGGATTCAACGTTGAACATCAAGATGCCGGTGTTCAGAGCGTATTCGATTTCGTCGTCTTTTTTGCCAACGCCTGAATAAACCACCTTGTTTGGAGCAACACCAGCTTTCAGAGCACGATAAAGTTCACCGCCGGAGACAATATCTACTCCACCGCCAAGATTGATAAATGTTTTCAGTACCGACTGGGTCGAGTTGGCTTTAACAGAATAACAAACTGTGTGGGGTACGCCGGCAAAAGAATCGTCAAATGCCTTGAAATGGCGGGCAAGTGTTGCATGCGAATATGCATAGAAAGGTGTGCCAACAACAGCGGCGATCTCTTTAATAGCAACGTCCTCAGCGTAGAGTTCTGTACCCTTGTACTGAAAATGGTTCATTGGTTCCTCCTGTTAAATGAAAAGTGGGCATTTGTATCACACGAGACGATTGGAAGTCAAAATATATGCTTGCGCAATATTTATGAAATGCTGGACAAACTGGAAATACTATACTACAATCCGCCCTCATTTTACGGAGAGATGTCCGAGTGGTTGAAGGAGCACGCCTGGAAAGCGTGTGAACCCTAACCGGGTTCCGGGGGTTCGAATCCCCCTCTCTCCGTACTTGCCCCTTTAGTG
>CAJBRY010000248.1 GCA_903958085.1 uncultured Geobacteraceae bacterium | reverse complement strand
GAATGATAGAGCATAAATAGAGTTGGAACGCTGCATTGGTTGTGGTGTTTGTGTCTACAAGTGTCCCGTTGATGCAATAACTCTTGTATCACGTGCTGATTTTGCTGAACCACCGAAGAGCTTTCGAGAGTTAATCGAAAAACAGGCTGCTGCCAAAACGAAAGGGGCATGATGATTGATAAAGACTGTGTCCTCTTTACAATTAAAAATCGGCGAAAGACCGCCCATACCGCCGAACGAATTGGGAATGATAAATGACCATGAAGGCTTTTAAAATCTACCGTTGGGTTATATTGATCATCATCGCTGTTCTTTATTTCTTCGTATGCCTACACCGGCTATCGCCTACCGTTATTGCCCGTGATTTGGTTTTATCGCTTCACGCCGATGCGGTTACCCTTGGTGTTATCGCCTCATCCTATTTTTATCTTTACGCAGCAATGCAACCCATTGTGGGCTACCTTTCCGACACCAAAGGCCCGAGAAAGGTAATGGCCTTGCTCTTTTTCATCTCGGCCGCAGGTTCTATCGTCTTCGCGCTGGCACCCAATGCAACCATAGCTGTCCTGGGACGGTTGCTCATCGGCGCAGGATTGGCCGGGGTTTTCATCCCCGCTCTCAAAATATTTTCTCGATGGTATCCGGCAAACCAGTTCGCCAGCCTCACGGGCGTCATGATCACTATAGGCGGTATTGGTGGTCTTGCCGCTGCCCTTCCGCTCACCTATTTGGTTGTACTCTTTGGATGGAGGGGATCCTTTGTGGCAATCGGCTTCCTTTCCATGGCACTCGCTATTCTCACCTGGATCATTGTGCGTGATTCACCGGAAGACAAGGGATGGGCCGTATTTGCCGCCGAGGACAGAGCCATTCTCAAGCCCGGTCAAGAAATCCGCCTTTCAAAGAGATTGGTTACTGTTTTCGGAAATCTGGATTTCTGTTTGCTTTTCTTTGCAACTTTTCTCATTTACGGTGCTTCCCTTGCTTTTCAAGGGCTTTGGGCTGTTCCTTATCTGATGGACGTATTTAGCTTGGATCGGGTGCGTGCAGGCGGGATACTCATGGCGTTGCCTCTGGGCTTTGCCATAGGAGGGTCATCCGTCGGATTCATGATCGACAGGTTGAATCTGAATCGGAAGAAAACCCTTCTCGGGGGCTTGGGACTGAGTATTCTCATCTGGCTTCTTTTGATCTTTCTAAAGGAACGGGAACATCTGGTGATCGTGGTGCCGCTATTTTTCTTTTTCGGCCTGATTGCCGGAGGGTCGCTTCCTTTGTCCTTTGCTATAACCCGGGATCTTTTTCCCTCCTGGCTGATGGGAACGGCAACAGGGCTGATGAACACCGCCAGCTTTCTCGGAAGCGCCGTTTACATGCCGCTTACGGGTTTCTTGCTGAACAGCGCCATTTCAACCGGCGCGGGTAGTTACAGCTACAACGATTATCAAAAGCTTCTTATCGTTTTTTTGCTTTCTCATGCAGTTGCCTTTGCTGCCATGACCTTGCTCTCAAAACGAAAGGATTCTCCGGTCCCCACGTAACCGTCAGACCAACGCATATTGGAACTTATTTTCAGATGGTGTAAGATGCGACAGCTGGTGAGCAACTACGTTACGGCGTAGCAACCGAGACGGAGTACTCTGTTTCCATCGCCCTCTTGTGCTTGCCATGACTGATTATACTATTTCTGCTGAGGGATGGCAGTTGTCTGAAATGATACTACCTGTATCCCTTGCTTTGTCTTCACAAGAACCATTCCAAACCTGTTGACCCCTTCTATTATCTTCCCGCGGACATAAGCCTTCAGGTTGAATTTTCCCGTCACCACAGCAGAATTATCAAAGACTCGAACTTTTGCTTCTTCGATCTTGATTGGGTCATATTTCCTTGATCCATTTTTGAATGCCTCAATAAACTGAGATTTAGACTCAACAAGTGAGGTTGCATGAATATGCATGTAATTTTCACTTAACAACTGTTCAAGACCAGCAATATCGGCTTGGCTTGCCAGTGACGCCCATTGTTGTGCTATATTCATAGCCTCAGATTCACTGAAGGCATCAGCGCCAGAAGACTTTTCCTGCGCTCCCGCCACTCCCCCCCAAACAGACAACATTGCGACAATTAACATTAGCATAATTAACTTTTGAATTTTCATACTTGCATTCCTCCTTTTTGGGCCAACCATATGAGGTGGTCGGGGTTAGTGAGACAGCCTGATGAGCGAAATAAGCAATGACCCGATGTTGTTGTGGGTTATGGCTTCAGGCCAGCCGCTTTCAGTTTTTCAAGTCCCTGTATATAAGCCTCATTCGGTGTTCGTTTGTCAAGCGATGAATGTTTCCGTTTCTCGTTGTAATGGGTAACACCAGATTGTCTATCAATTCTGGAGGCAGGAGGCCGAACCGTCGTTGGGCAGCGTCTGAAACAGTCAGGTATGCACTGGACAGTTCGGGGTGCAAACAGTATTATCGCCCTGCGCTGCAGTATCCTGAGCAACCGTTGGGAAAGCTTTTGGGAGTATCGGGCGGCAGCGTGAAAATCTACTCATAAATTTGTCGCACACCCTCAAGATTTCCTTGACATGCAAGACCGGAATTTCTATAGTTCAATTATGCGGAAGCAATGTCTTATCAATGTCAAGACTTTAGGAAAGTGCAAAGCCAGCTATTATAAATAGTGTATTGAAAAATTGTCTATTGAAGATTTTATAAGGATTAATAATTTACAATTTTTTTAAAGGAGTTGAAATGAAATACAAATTAATATTGGTTCTTCTTTTCGTACTCATCCCTGTTTCTTCTTCGCTTGCGGCTGGGGAGATCAATCCGGCTACAATGGAAAAATATAGACAATTAAAGGCCAATCTGGGGCAAATGTATCAGTCCAAGGCTGGAACTTACGCAAAGGATATCCTGGAAAAAGCCAATCGAACCCTGGCCAAAGCATCAGAAGAAATAGAGATAAAGAACGAAAAAGCAACTATGGAAAATCTGAACATGGCAATTCTCCAAATTGATCTGGCCAAGGTTAAGACCGAGGAACTGGAAGCAGCCCAAAAAACGGCTGTTACACGGACTAAAGTTGACAAATTATCGCAGCGGCTGAACGATATTCTTTCGGGAAAAGGAGATACGAAATGAAAAAGCTATCTATTATTTTTATTTTATTCCTTTTCTTTTTTATGCAAGCCAATGATGTCCTAGCTGACAAG